>CALIGP010000395.1 GCA_938021455.1 uncultured Lewinella sp.
CACTTACCCCTCGCTACGAGAGGCGGCCCTCCGGGCCTATGCTTTTATCAAATGAGATTGAGTGTAATCTTGCCAAAAGGCCCGGAGGGCCGTCTAGCGTAGCGATGGGTCAGCGAAGGGCAAAGGTCCGTATGCAGCCCATCGTTTTCGTTAGGTCCCCGATCAAAGCCCCACCACCACCCTCCGGTTCCGCGCCCTCCCCTCTTCTGTAGCGTTATCGCCAACAGGATCGGCTTCGCCGAGCCCCACAGCGACGAACTCCAGCCCATCAGCATCAGGCAATTGCTTACGGAGGTAGGCGATGACAGCCTCCGCGCGGCGGAGGGAGAGTTGGCGGTTATAATCCGGGCTACCGCGGTCATCGGTGTAGCCGGTGACCGTGACTTTGCGAGCAGGCTGAGTGCGCAGGCGGGTCAGAAGTGAATCCAGCGGAGCGTAGGCTTCTCTTTGCAGTGTTGGGGAATCATAGGCAAACAGGGCGGCGGCGGAGAGTTCAACCGTAGCCATTTCTTCCGTTATCGGGCCCAGGTATTTTGTATTGAGCGCCAGCCCGAGAAGGTTAATGTGGGCATTGAAGTACCAGACCTTTACGGGATATTCCCCGGGCTGTAACGGTACGGTATCCCGCAGGACGCGCCACTGGTGGGGGCGGTCGTTGTCAAGGAGCAGAGAATCATTTAGCCAGAAGCGGGAGCCATCGTCACTGGCCAGGGTAAATTGGTACAGGCCGGCGGAGTCGATGGTGAGAGTAGAGGTAAGCAGGCAGCCGAACTTGTCTTTACGGTCGATGCCAGGCAGGCCTTCATCGGTGTTGCGAGGCAGAAATTTCAGCTCGGGCCAGACGACAGTGGTGATAAGCGGGCAGCGATCCAGCGTATCGGGCATACCGTAGCGGAGGGAGGCTTTACTTAGCTCGTAAACCGGGCCACGAAAAGCGGCAAAGATTTGGGCGGTGAGCGAAAAGTGCAGTAGGGCAAAGCTTAATAATAGGAAGGTGCGCAAAGGTTCTTTGGGTTAAGGTTTATGGCAAGTGTCCGTCTACCTTTAACATTACGGTAGTCGAATTTAAGCCAGTCTTTGGAACTAAATATAGAATTCAGGGCATCTTTAGCCAGTACTTAGAAAACTCCGCCCCATGACCAGACATTGCCTCTCCCTGCTCTTTTTAACCCTCCTTTGCACCTGCGTCAGCGCCCAACGTATGCTGCCCTTCAGCGCCGTGCCTGACATGGTGGAAGAGGTATACGAGAACATTCGCGACCATCACCCGGTCGGCTACGAACCGGAAGGACGAGAGCGATTATTGGCGGCGCGGACGCAGGTGCAAGATTTTATGTCGAGAGCCAGGTTTGCGGACTCTATTGCGCTTTGGGATTTCATGAAACTGGTTTCGCCCCTGCAGGAAGTTACCGAATGCGGTCACCTCCTTCTGGAGCCTCACTTTGACTCCCTGGCGAACGTAAGCACGCGAGAGAACGTATTTCCTCTCTCTCTGACACGGACGGATGAGGGTCGTTTCATTCTGCTTAAGGGCCTACGGACGACGACTGATTCGCTAACGCCCGCTACTGCCATCAACGCCATCAACGGTGAGGAACTGGCGCCTATGATCGAGAGCATGGCCTATTTTGCCGGCCTAAATGACGTAGGTAATGTTGCCGCTACCCGGGTAGCCATCGCTTTTGGGATGGGATACCGCTACCAGCTTCACTACGGGCTGCAAGCCAAACTGACCATAAGCCTGGCGGATGGGTCCCAACGAACCATTCTACCCATACATCGCCCTTGGATTGATCCCAAAAAGAAGGTCACTCCCATCGCCGAGACCATTAACTTCCGTTGGGCGGAAGACGGCAAAACGGGTATTCTCGACATTAACAGCTTCTCCGACCGGAAATTTAGGGATGGTAATTACTATAAACTCGTCAAGCATGTTTTTGACACGCTGAAGCAGACCGGAACCGAGCAACTCATCATCGACCTTCGTAACAACACCGGCGGCTCCAGTAACCGAATGAGTTACCTATATTCCTTCCTCTCCAAAGGCAAGTTCCGCTTTGCTGACAGAATTATCCTCACCGGAACGGCCAAAGCCCTACCCGGAGAATCCGCTAAAGACCTAAAGCGGCGGCAAGCCGGGGCGGTGAGCAAGCACGGCCGCAAGGTCCAACGCGTGTTGAGTAAGCCCATAAAACCTCGCAAAGCCAGCCTCCATTATGACGGTCAGGTGGTAGTCCTGATCAACGAAATGACCTTCTCCGCCAGCGGCATGTTTGCCCGTTATGTGCAGGGCTCCGGACGGGGTAAACTGGTGGGCGTCACCGCTGGTGCTTCGGCGGGCACGACCTACGGTGGTAGCGACCGAAAAAAACGTTTGTTCATCGGTCCCAATGAAGAGTTTGAGCTAAAAATCAACAACATTGCCCTGCAGCTCCCCTACGCCATTGAGGGGAACGTTACGCCAGACGTCGTCGTGCCCATCACCGAGGCCGCCCTCCGCGAAGGGCGGGATGAACAGTTGGAGCAGGCCTTAGACGTGGTAAGGGAAAAGGATATACGATAAGCGATATTTGATTTGGCGTGCAGGGCTCTACTAACACCTGAACCGGGCATACACCAAGGGACGCCAGTACGGCTCCGCCTCCCCTATGTCCCTTGATGAATTCAGGTAAAACACCTCCTTAAGAAACCATTGGCCGCCGGGACGGCTTCGCCATTCCACAAATACCTAGAACCGGTCATCCACAACAGCCTATATTGCGCCTCGTCAATAGTCCCTCCGTTCACCTTGAAGAAAATTCGTCCATGAAATTTTTCGCTTCGATCTGCCTATTGTTTTTACTCTTTGCTTGTGGTGATGCACCTCAAACGATAAGCGAGGATCCTCTATCTACCGCCCAAGAACGCCTGCAGGAACTCGCCGCCCGTGCCATCGCCAATCTCGATAATGTCCCCCTTGACTCTATGGCCATCCCCCGTTCGCTTAACGAGGACGGTTCACTACACGCCGTAAAATCCCGGGACTGGACAAGTGGCTTCTATCCCGGCATGCTGTGGCAGCTCTACGCCGTCAACAAAGATCCGGAACTGGAAAGAGCCGCCCGTGCCTGGACGGCCTTCATCGAAAAAGAGAAGTACGACGATCATACGCACGACCTGGGCTTCAAGCTGTATTGCAGCTTTGGAGAGGGCTATAAACTCACGCAGGATGAGCACTACAAAGATGTCATCATTACTGCTTCTGAAACCCTAATCCAGCGATACAATGACACCGTAGGTTGCATCCGGTCCTGGGACTTCAATACGGAAAATTGGGATTTCCCCGTCATAATTGACAATATGATGAACCTGGAAATGCTTTTTGCCGCTACCCGATTTACGGACAATATTACCTTTTACAAAGTGGCCAACCAGCATGCCCTGACGACCATGAAATACCACTTCCGGGCAGATTATGGCTCCTACCATGTCATTGACTATAATCCGACTACCGGAGCAGTACGTAAACGCAATACACACCAGGGGTTTTCTGATGACTCCGCCTGGGCTCGCGGGCAGGCCTGGGGCCTGCATGGCTTTGCCACTGCTTACCGCGAAACGGGAAACCCTGCCTTCCTGGACCGGGCTCGGGAAATTGCTGATTTCATCTTTAATCACCTCAACCTACCAGAAGACGAAATCCCTTACTGGGACTATAACGCCGCAAACATCCCAGACGAACCGCGCGATGTATCCGCTGCTGCGATTACAGCCTCAGGGCTGCTTGACCTAGCTAAGTCAGACCCCGTGCGCAAAGACTTTTATCTCAGCCACGCCGACAAGATTCTTGCTTCACTGATGAAGGGAGAATACCAAAGTGACGTGCCTCCATTCTTTCTGCAGCACAGTACCGGAGGTTTACCCAATGGCTTCGAGATCGACGTGCCGATCATCTATGCGGATTACTATTACGTAGAGGCCCTACGGCGGCGGGTAGAATTAGATTAGTTACTACAAGCTAAAAAAAACGACAACATCATCTGTCGCGCACCATCAGCTAATTACCGTCTTGAACAGTATCTTTGCCAGTCCCAAAAGACACTTTATGTCCACGACCAGCCTACGTCAAATTTTCGAACAACGCATCCTTGTCCTTGATGGAGCCATGGGCTCCCTGATTCAGGGATACGGATTAACGGAAGAAGACTACCGCAAAGGCTATTTCGAGGACCACAATAGTGATTTGAAAGGAAACCATGACTTATTGGTTTTAACCCGGCCCGATGTCATCAGGGAGATTCACGAGAAGTACCTGGATGCAGGTGCTGATGTAATCGAGACCAATACCTTTAGCGGCACGACCATTGCGCAGGAAGATTATGGCACCCAACACATCGTTTATGAAATGAACGTTGCTGCGGCGAAAGTTGCCCGGGAGGCAGCGGATAAATACACGGCTAAAAACCCAGCCAAACCCCGCTTCGTAGCGGGCGCCGTAGGGCCAACTAACCGAACCTTAAGCATCAGCCCGGACGTGAACGACCCCGGCTACCGTGCCATCACCTTTACGGAGTTGGCCGATGCCTACTACACGCAAATCAAGGGACTAGCGGACGGTGGCTCCGATCTCATTCTGATCGAAACCATCTTCGACACCCTCAACGCTAAGGCCGC
>CALIGP010000396.1 GCA_938021455.1 uncultured Lewinella sp.
AGAAGTAGCTCCTCTGTGCCTATGGCAGTTAAAATTCTGCTGCTCTCGGTTAAAACATGCTTGGTTATAGCGCGTATTTTGGTTTAATTTCTAGGTTGTACTGTTAAGACAAACCGAGGCACACCATGAAAAGAACATTTCTACTCCTAATATGCTCCATTATTTCACTCTGTTCCTTTTCTCAGGTAAGGGTTTATGAAGGCACGGAGGTGATCCCTACCTATGAAAAAGGGGCAGATGAAGTCAGTCCGCTCTTTTACACTGGCAGGAGCGTACAGGGGGCGCAGGGAAAAGTGTACCCCTATCCATCCCAGACCAAACTAGGGGATTCATTAGTTGACGTGAGCTATGAAATGGTGTACCTGGAAAATGAATACATCCGGGTAAAAGTGCTTCCGGCATTTGGCGGTCGCTTATTCTCCGCCATCGATAAAACCAACGGGCACGAGCTGTTTCATACGAACAGTGTGATCAAGCCAGACCTAATCGGAACGCTCGGCGCCTGGGTATCCGGCGGCATCGAGTGGTGCTTCCCTCATCATCACCGAACCTCGACGATGATGAAGAGTGATTATCGAATGATCGAGAATGCGGATGGCAGTGCTACCGTATGGATTGGTGAGACGGAAAAAACGCGCGATATGCGTGGCGTGATTGGGATGACGCTTCGACCCGGCAAATCTTATATCGAAGTCGATTACCGAATTAATAATACCAATACAATAACTACCACTTTTCTTTTTTGGGCTAACGTAGCCATAACGGCCAACGATGACTTTCGAACGTTTTGGCCGCCGAGCCAGGAGATAGGGGTGTTTCATAATAACAATAGTTTTGTACAATGGCCAGTCTCCACCGAAACGCCCAGCTACGGAAGGACGAGTTACGGGGCGGGGACGGATCTTACCTGGTGGAGAAACCATCCCAACCCCGTTTCCTTTTTTATGTGGGACATTAAAGAGGGCTTTATCGGTGGATATGATTACGGACAGCAAGCGGGAACCGTACACGTTGGAGATGTACACGAAAACAATGCATCGAAACTATGGCAATTCGGTCCGGGATTACAGGGACAGAACGCCAGAAGAAAGCTGACCGATGACGGGAAAGCCTATGTAGAATTAATGACAGGGACCTTTTCTAATAATCAGCCCGACTATAGCTGGATTTTGCCCCATTCGGTTAAGGATGCCAAAAATTTCTGGTATCCTATCCGGGATTTAGAGGTCGTTAAAAATTCTACAACTGATGCTTCCGTTACGCTACAAATGCGAAATGAAAAGACCATTTTTTATGGCTTTAATACCACATCGAAGTTCGAAAATGCGAAGGTGGTTTTAACGTCAGGCGAGGAGGTTTTGGTGGAGAAAACCATCAATATTGATCCCGCAAATCCCTTTACGGAAACCTATGAAAGCCGTACCTCCGTGGATGAATATCAATTGTTTGTTGCCATTCAGGACCGCGAGGGTAGGGAGCTGGTTTCCTACCGTCCCTATAAACTGAAGCATCCGGAATTGCCGGAAGCTCAGGAAAGAGTAAAGGCCCCGGAAGAAATAGCAAGCGTTGAAGACCTTTACCTGGCGGGGCGTTTTGTGGAGCAGTTTAGTCGACCGGGAAAAAACCCGGACGACTACTATCTAGCGGCATTAGAAAAGTCTCCTAATGATTATCGGACCAACATCGCGATGGGCCAACGTCGGTTAGGCCAACTGAAATATAAGGAAGCTCTTCGTTATTTACAGCGGGCGGCCGACAAGCTGAAAATTAAATATTACCAGCCAAAGGAAGGAGAACTCTACTACTATCTGGGGATGACACATAAAGCTTTAGGGCAAGAGGAAAAAGCCTACGCTAATTTTGGAAGAGCTACCTGGTATTATGAGTGGTTTTCTGCGGCCAATTATCAATTAGCCCAAATAGAAAGTAAAAAGGGGGATTTCGAAAAATCGCTGGAGTATATCAAAGAAGCCTACTCTACCAACAACCGCGACGGTCGGATCGTAATTCATTACGCCAGTCTCTTACGGCAATCAGGCAGGAATAAAGAGGCGGTTTCTCTGATGACGGATTTACTCGCTTACGATCCGCTAAACTTTACCGCGCTGTATGAGAAAGGGTTAGCGGAAGGAAATGGCTCAATGGCCCAATGGCATAAGAGTATGCAAGATTTGGAGAATAACTATTTGGAAATCGCTACGCATTATTTAAATACGGGCCTTTATGAAGATGGGATAGCGTTGCTATCGTCAATGGAGAAACCTAAGAGCCCTTTAGTCGGATACTACCTGTCCTATTTTCAAGCGGTGTCAGGCAATGAGGCAGCCGCCAGGAATACCTTGCTGCAGATCGGTAAAACAACTTCTCTGGATTATACTTTCCCGTACCGTCCGGAAACGGAAACGGTTTTGCAGAAAGCGATAGAACTAAATCCTCAAGACGTTACGGGGCTTTATTTATTAGGTAACCTCTTGTATGACCATCGACCGAAAGAGGCGATGGAGGCGTGGCAGGCATCGGCTAACATCGACAATAGCATTCCAATGGTTCCGCGTAACCTGGCTTTCGGCGCATTCTATTCAGATAAAAATCCCGAGCAAGCGATTGACTATATCACCCAGGCCATTTCGCTTGATCATTCAAATCCGCTATGGTATTCTGAGTTGTCTAAGTATTATGATGAGTCGGATGCCGATTTTAGAGATAACCTGGACGTTCTACGAAAGAATTTAGCGATTGTCAAAAAAGACGTAACGGCTCCCAAAACATACGTTGAGTTATTGAACCTGAGTGGCGACTATGATGAAGCCATCCAGTTTTTGGACGATCACCACTTCAGGACCTGGGAAGGCGGCCGGGGAACCTACTGGGCCTACGTAGACGCCCATACGTTGAAGGCCAGAGAATTAATGAGAAAGAAAGATTTTTCAATGGCCATTAGCCATCTGGAAAGAGCGATGGAATATCCTGAAAACCTGGAAGTGGGTAAGCCGACGCACGATGAGAAGAATGCGATGATCCATTATTTCTTAGGAGAAGCTTATGCACAAATGGGTAATGATGAACGAGCTAAGGAAGCCTACCAAAAAAGCGCCGGGGCAGAAAATGGTCGTAATATGTATGACCTTGTCTACTATCAAGCAAAATCAAAAGAGCAGTTGGGACAAGTTGCCGAGGCACAAAAAATGTTCGAAGAGCTAATAGAACGGGCCCGTCTTCAACGAAATAAGGGCACCGATAATACACTCGTTGCCGTAGAAGAAGCATCCGCCACCAATAAGAAAGCCGTTTCTAATTCCTACTACCTGGAAGCACTCGGCAATATGGGCTTGGGCCGGGAGGAAGAAGCACAGAAGTTACTCAATGAGGCGCTGAAGGTTTATAAGAACCATTTATGGGCTAATAAGTGGAAGGCGATATGAATTGACGGCCGAATAGTGGGGTGAAATCGCTCGGAGTTGGGCGCGGCCGCAGGTGCAATGAATGGAAGAAGGAGCAAGGGTAGGATTACTCCCTGCTCAGTAAACTTTTCTTGGCACCTGCGTTTGCGCCAAAAAAACCACTACTACCGAAGGATCGCCCTCCAACCAGAGTCCAAGGGGTAAATCGATAAAGGCTTTCCTTCAGGAAGCATACGAATTAATAGGGTTTTAGGTGTTTATTTCTGGACCGGGGAAGCGCAACCGCGCTTTCCCGGCTTCCTTTTGTAGTGTAGACCTATTCCCGCTCCTTTGCAGGAACTTCTCTCTACGACCGATTAGCGCGCTGGCTGGGCGTAATGCTGATGATCAGCTACGTCTCCGCCAAACAAGCAGACCCCACCCTAAAGCGGCAATGACCCCCACCAGAATTATCCAACGAAAGTTGAAGGGCCGAAAGGGGCGCTGCCATAGTGGCCTTCATTGGGCCCAGGCTCCATAATAACAGTCTAGGAGTTCGTTGTTGGCCAGGGGCATTACGTGGTAGTGGTATCCTCGGGTTTCGTCGTAGTGTCCCCGGCAGTCGTCAAGGTCGGTAGGTTCGTTGCCGTTGGCATCGAGTTGGGCGTAGAGCCCGTGCCCGTCCATCGCTGATACCAAGTGGCTTCATCGCAGAAAGAATCATCGTCATTGCAGGAGGTGATCATTAAGACTGCGCAAAGCGAGAGTAGCCCGAAGCTGTACTTCAGATATTTCATCAGGTAATTTTTTAGACGGTGTATCAAATAGTTGTGTGGGATAAAGGTTGCTTTCGGAAACGAGCGAGAAAGACCAGTAAGCTCGCCAGGCCAACAACTGAAAGTAGTAGTATTGGTAGTAGATACCCCGCCTTTTCACCCGACTCAGCGAGTACGAAATGGGTTCCGCTTATCTCCAGCGTAGCGGAATGCCCGTTGTCATCGTTCAGCACGAACTGCTTGCGGTCAAAGCCTTCCTTGACGAGGTACAGCGCACTCTGGTTGTGGGAAATATTGCTGAAGGCGGCGTTACGGACCATTACTGACGTAATCTCCTTCGGCAGACCAGTAAGTTGAAAAGTCGCCGTCGTTTCGTGGCCCAGTTTTACCATGCCGTCCTTCAGCGCTGTTACCGTTCCGTCGTTAAACCGAAGGATGATTTCTTTCTGCAGATGCTCATTGACGAGCTCCCGAAACTCCTCCGGGGTAGCGTAGGCCGATTCACCGAAGCGGGCTTCCACTTCGTACTCGAAGGCCGTGAGCGAAGCCCGGATTTGTAGCACCCATTCGTTCTCTCCTTTCTCCGCCAGAATAGTGGAGGAAAGGTCGGGCTGGTGGGCGTAGGCACTTAGCGATAAGCAAAGCAAACCCAGTAAAGTGGAGAGTTTCTTGGCGACTTTCATGAAATGGAATTTTACGGTTTAAGAATGCCGCTGTCAGACCTGACCTTCCGATCAGGTTTGACCGCGGGAGATGGAGAATTTCTACTAATTAATGACGTAAGCTCCCTGC
This sequence comes from uncultured Lewinella sp., assembly GCA_938021455.1. Lineage (GTDB taxonomy): Bacteria > Bacteroidota > Bacteroidia > Chitinophagales > Saprospiraceae > Neolewinella. The sequence continues at coordinate 4,949 of CALIGP010000396.1, forward strand.
AGGCAATTGATAAAGTTGTTGGCACCGGCAGCGTCTACGTGGTAGTGATAACCGCGTACATCATCGGTTTGACCCCGGCAATCGTCTAGGCCGGTGGCTTCGTTGCCATTAGCATCAAGCAGGTCATAAATGGCATGGCCGTCCATGGCGTAGCCGATCAGCGGGGCGTGTCCGTCGGGCTGAGCGATGGAGTAACTCAAGCCGGTAGCTGCGTGATAGTGGTAACCCTGGTTGACGTTGATGTGGCCGCCAGCATCATCAAAAGGGGCCAAAGTATAGGCGCTAAGAATGTTGTTGACCGGCGCGGGTGCGGAAAATTCCACGCCGTTAAGGGCGACGCCCCGGGTGGACGGGACGGTGCTGCCGGGGCCTCCAGGACCCGTGGCGAAGAAAACAGCGTTGCTTTGTAGTACGGGGGTGACCGGAATCAGGAAGGTAGTGGAGATATCCGTGATGTAAGAGGGGAGGCACTCCACGCAAAAGTTCCGGTAAGCATCTCCGACGTTTGGATTGGCGGCATTGATGCAGTCATCTTCTGTTTCGGTAACGAAGATGTCGCCATTCGCGTCGTACATCTGCCAGGTATTGTCGTTGTAAAAAGAGGCGAGGTTTTCGATGAATTCGCCATCTACATCATAGGCTACGCCGCCTTCAAGCCAGATGCCGCCCGCGCTTGCGTCGTCGGCGATATTATCCGGGCACCAGGGCCCCATCTCGTGGTCGGTCGGGGCGCTGTTGGAAACGATCTGGTAGCACTGGGTATTGGTGCCATCGGAAAGGGTACAGGCGACGGTGGTGACCGTAATGTTAGCGTTAGCGGTGGTGAAGTATGCGGCGTCGACGGGGATGACGGTGCCTGATTCGTCGGTGTCGGTATTGTCCGCTACGTAGCCATCGGGTTGTTCACAGGCGGTAAGGCTTACGTCGGGGTTGCCGAGTCCGTCACCGTCAGCGTCCTGAAACCAGGTTAGGGTGGGGCAGACGTCATCGTCGTCGTTGCAGGCGGAGAAGGCGGTCAAAATAACCACCATACCGAGGCAGAAAAAGAGAGAGGGATTATATTTCATTGGTAAAAGATTAGATCGGGGTACATGCTTGTTTGCAGCTTTTGACCTCGACCCTTAATAAATCCTTTGGGGGGGGAATCATTTTTTTCATCGAGCTATCCGCCGGTTCGAAGCGGAGCGGAGGCTGGCGGACGGTCTACCCTTTATCCTATTTACCCTATATTTCAGAGGCCAGGCCGCCGTGTCTTTATCTCACATCAGGCCATGGGTCACACTTTTTAAATTCGAATCACTATGGGAAAATCACGCTTCTATCTGTTTACCCTTTTATCCGTCTTTGCACTATGTTTTTCCTGTCAAACGCAGGAGTTACCGGAAGCAGACTATGATCCGGAAGCAAGGCTCACCGCGCTTAATATTACCCTGCCCTCACCGCCACAACCTGTTGCGAACTACGTCAATGGCGTAAGAGCAGGTAACCTGATTTTCCTGGCGGGCAAAGGGCCCAAGCGTGCTGATGGCACGGAGCTGACTGGTAAACTCGGACAAGACGTCACCATCGAAGAAGGCTACGAAGGCGCCCGGCTAACGGCGATCAATCAATTATCCGTCCTTAAGGAAATGCTGGGGGATCTGCGAAAGGTGAAAAGAATCGTCAAGGTATTGGGGATGGTTAACTCCGACCCCAATTTCGTCGAGCAGCCGAAGGTAATCAATGGCTTCTCTGACCTCATGGTGGAGGTCTTTGGTGATCGGGGCCGCCACGCCCGGGCAGCGGTAGGTATGGCTTCTTTACCTCGGGCCCAAGCCGTGGAAATTGAATTGGTGGTGGAGGTGTATGATTGATGGGGGCAACCCCAGAGTAGGAGGATTCAACAAACTTGAATGAGGGACGGAGGGTTGGCGTAGCCGGACCGTAGTCCCTCGAACTAGAACCATCACGGCTCTGTCGCTCTTTCCCCTCGAAAATATCGCGGATCGTCTTAGATGCCATAACTTACGTTTTATGAAAGCGCCCTTCTTCATCCTTTGCTGCCTTTTGACTATTACGGCCACCGCCCAGGAGCTAAAAATGCAA
>CALIGP010000397.1 GCA_938021455.1 uncultured Lewinella sp.
GTACTTTTCACCAATGCTTTTGATATTAGAAGTTACTGCTTCTTCTTTCGTTACGTCGAAACCGTAATACTCTGCATTAATTCCTGCTGCGATAAGTTCCGCAGCTCTTTCCGCTCCTTTTTCATCATCAATACCGTTTAACACGACAGTATATCCGTCTTCACCTAATCTTTTGGCTACTGCGAAACCAATACCACCAGTGGCACCGGTGACTATAGCCACTTTTCCTTTGTTACTCATGAAATGTAATTTGTCTTGTTTAATTATTGTTGTTTTGATGAAATCAAAGAACGGAAAAAAGGCGCTCATCGTTTTGTTATCACTTACCCTGGCAATTGCCAGATGAAACAATAAGTCTTCCTTCAGGACATTCTCTCGGGTTAATCTTTTTCTTTGTAATTGTTAAGAGGCAAATTAATCAAGGTTACGCCCTCTTCCGTCTTCATTTAGTAAAAAATGGATGCTAAATAGCTAGCCTACAAACTCATGCAAAGGGCACTCTTTGGAGATAGAAAAGCCTAAACACGAAAAACTTGCAAATTGGTAAACCAATTTGCTGCGCCAAATATATCCTCTTTCGTCATAAAACAATAACTTTTTTGGCTTTATAAGGCTCAAAAGGCGAATTATATTCTTAACCAAAGCTCAAACACCCTTTAAACAGCTTTTCCAAAATTCGTCAATCAATTCATTATCAGCAGGTAAGAGAGCCACTAGAAAGATAAAGCCCCGCTCACCGCGCAATTACCAGCCTGCCATATCGCATTCACTATCTTTGAGCCTAATACCGGCCTTTTTGGCCGGATACGCCCCGTTCACATGACCATAAATGCCACTGACCTCTCCCCACGGGAGGTGTACTCCTTTCTAGCCGGGGCCGTAGCGCCCCGCCCCATCTGCTTCGCTTCCACGGTAGACGCAGAGGGCAACGTAAATTTGAGCCCTTACAGCTTCTTTAATGTGGTGAGCGGAGACCCGCCAATGCTTGCGTTTTCACCGCTTCGGAGCGGACGAGATGGCAAGACTAAGGATACCCTCAACAACGTTCTGGCCGTTCCGGAAGTCGTCATCAACATCGTCGACCATGCGATGGTGGAGCAGATGTCGCTTACCTCTACCGCTTATCCGCCAGAGGTGAATGAATTTGAGAAGGCGGCGCTGACGCAGGTGCAAAGTGAGTCCGTACGTCCGCCCCGGGTGGGGGAATCACCGGTCTCCTTCGAATGTGTCGTGGATCGGGTCATCGCCCTGGGCGACGGCCCCATGGCCGGCAACTTGGTCTTGGCCCGGGTGGTCCGCATCCACGTCCGCGATGAGTTCGCTCCGGGTGGAGCCTTCGACCCTACCTTTCTTGACCTGGTGGGGCGCATGGGCGGTAGTGATTACGTACGGGCCCTGCCGGAGGCTCTGTTTGAAATTCCAAAGCCCATTCGAAGCCTCGGCATCGGCGTTGATGCCTTACCGGCGCACATCCGCAACAGTACCGTATTGACGGGTAACAACCTCGGCCGGCTCGGCAACGCCGAACGCTTGCCTACCGAAGAAGAGATCGCTAAAGCCGCCAAGCTCCCCGCTGTGGCGCAGGCCAGATTACAGGGCCGGGAATCCGTCCACACCCTGGCTAAAGACGCTCTCGAACGGGGAGACATAGAATTAGCGCTGCGGGTTTTGTTGGGGTAACGCTGGCATTTTCGCTGCTCCGAGCGCGCTTTGGCCAGTCGCTGCTGGAAGCAGCATACGCCGGCCAACCCAACTTTTACACCCTTTTACATTCGTTATTATCTTTGATGTAGCCACGATCCTACCTTGCGGCTAACAAAAGAATAACCGATGTACCTCTTCTCCCTACTGTTCACTTTGCTCTTTTCAACTCCCCCTGCACCTGCGGTGAGCGCCCCTGACCAAGTACTCTACATAAGTACTGACGAGGGCACGAACTGGAATAATTTCGCAGAAGGGCTGCCGGAAAGGCTGCAGGTCCGTAACGTTATCGAACACGAAGGCAATCTCTACCTGACGACCAACACCATGGGCATCTACGTGCTAGGCGAAAACGCCTGCACCTGGGAAAACCGCAGTAATGGCCTGCCACTTACCACCAAAGGGTTTTTCCCCACCGCACTGGCGGCTCACGGCAACGTGATGGTTATGGGGACGCTGGAACACGGCGTTTACCTCTCCAAAAACGGTGGCGGCCACTGGCGCCGTGCGATGTTCAACATTAATGGTATGGTAAGCGCTTTTCTTTTCAACGATGATAGGCTACTCGCCGGCAGCGACACTGGCGTTTGGCAATCCTACGATAATGGCGATAGCTGGCAACGCCACAGTAACGAGATGACCCCCATCAATAACCTTGCCCTGCACAATGATCAACTATTCGTAACCAGGCAGAACGGCGTAGGCATCATGAAGGGTAAAGACATCGTCTGGTCCGACGTTCAGCCCGACTGGGCCTTCGGTCAGCTCCTCATCGGAGGAGACTTTATTTACGCCATCTCTGCCAAAAACGAAATGTTCCGTACCAAAGACGGTTCCTACTGGGAGCAACGCCTCGCCTGGTTTCCCAACGGACTGCCCAATAACAATCTGCCCGAAGCGCTCTGGAGTGGTTATAAAGCCCAGATCCCCGGAGAGACGCCTCCAGGCCGAATCACCCCAACCTCACGGGGATGGATTGTTTGGCCGAGCAACGGTTGTTAAAGTCGCATATAGTAGAGTGGCCAATACTTACACGAAATCCGTTTAGCAAAGGTTACTTCGGCTTCACCGTCACAATGACTCGCTTATAACGGCTCAGGGCAGGTGACCCTTTATCCGTCAGTTTCAGAATAAGATGGAGACTGGCCTCCTGCTCTAACTCCGGAGCCGTGAGATGCACCAGGTGTACATTGTTCGCTGCTCCAACGCTGAAGTCTCCTTTATAGCTTCCGGCCTCCGGATAATAAAACCAGAGAAAGCTAAGGTTATCCCCGTCTGGGTCCGTAGAGTCGAATGCATCCAGGGTAAATTTTTCTCCAGCAATAACCGTCAGCTTCTCCGGGTGGCTAAGAACGGGTACCGGAGGATGATTGGCCGCAGCAAAAGATTGCGTACACCAGTCCATCCGCGCCGCAAAGTCGTTTTGAAAATCGTCCCGCCAGCGCCAGAGCGTTTCCCGGTAGCCCGTAAAAGTAGCGGTATCGGGCAAAACTGTTCTGCCATATTCTTTCGGAACGTAGGGCTTAAAACTATCGTCAGCGTTCGTCCAGATGGGCCGGGTTTCCGGAGCGATTTCTACGATGGAGCCTCCTTTCTTCGTTTTAGAAAAATCCGGCAGGTACCGCTCATAGCGTCCGCCCCAGCCTCCCCATTCGGGATGTTCTGCGTTGTTCAGACCGTTAGGAATCAAGGATAAAAAAGCCGGCGTATCCCCTTCCACGCCCCAGGCGACGTCGGGATAAACGGCCCCCAACGGGCCGTGCCCCTGCTGAAGGTTACTCGCGATCCAGCTGTTACTGATTTCGTCGTTGTTGATCCCCTTGATGTAGGCATTGATACCGGTCCAGGTGGCATCGCCATAATTGTCTCCCGGGCTGACGATATAAAACAGATCCGGGAAATTATTCCTAATCCAGATCCCGCTGTCGTCCTGATCAGAGATCGTATAGACCCGGAGCTTGGAAATCAGTTTTTTAGCCTCCAGCGGTGTTTTTGTCTCCCGAATTTTGAATAAGGCCTGCCCCAGGGTGTTCACGCCGCCCCAGACCGAAATCCAGAGGGGGCGTTCGTCTTCCTCTTCGAGTACTTTAATAATCCAGTCGGAGCCTTCGGAGTCCATTCCCTTGCCAACGCCAGTCATACCGTACTTCGGCAGGCCACTTTTTAGGAGGGCAGACAGGTCCTCCGCCGTCGGAAAGCCAGGCTCGTGCTTTAGCAAATTAGGCTGAACTTCCCCGTAAGCATCAATTACCTTTTGGATGGAGGCGGGGTGGATGGCCGAAGTCATCCAGCAGGAGGTGGTGGCCACGAGGCCTTTAATGTCCAGTTGGTTGGCGTATAAAAACAGGCGGACCAGGGATTGGGTATCGTCGGGATCGGCTTCTATGTCGGTTAAGACGATCAGGCGTTCTTTGGGTCTCTCCTGGGCATCAAGAGCAGAAAAAGACGCCATTAATAAGCATAGTGCCACCAACAGAATTTTTCCGGGGATCGGAAAAGACATACCAAAATAAGCGGCTGAACAGCTAGATTTCATATCGTTATTGTTGATCACCAAATTAGGCCTAGTTAGCCCTTCAGTGCAAGATACATTTGTTAGGCCTACAACATATGTATCGAAGTGAGACACCTTACGGTTTAGAGACCTTGGTTGCCAAATGGTTACCCTAAATTGAAGTATTGACTGATCATGTAATGGTATCAAAAACAACTTCTCTGCTACTTATCAGCGGTATGCTACTAATAGCGCTGTCTTGCTCCGAGTTCAATTCTTCAGCACCGGACACTCTCCCGGAGCCCTTTCCGTACACGGTCGATGAAACGACGAAGGACCGCCCGCTCAGCGCTGCGCTGCAGCGCAGCTTTCATCAATACGAAGGTATTCACCCGGCAGAGAACGAACTCTATTCCCAGTTCAAGTACACCAAAGTAAAGGGGCTCGACTACCGTAACCACGACGGTACGATCTCTCGCCGTGACCCCTCAAAAATTATTTTTGAGAACGGGAAATATTACGTGTGGTATACCCACCGGGAAACACCGGTCATTCCCGTCGGGGCAAAGCGAGCCCAGGAAAGTAACGACACCATACCTTCTACGGACTGGGACCTGGCGGAAATTTGGTACGCAACGAGTGAAGATGGCTTTACCTGGGAAGAACAAGGTGTCGCGATTCCCCGCCCGCCGGAACCACAGGTGGGCTGGCGGTCCGTTTCTACGGCGGACATCCTTAAGTGGAAGAATAAATACTACCTCTACTATCAGGGTTTCCTCGAGGCAAGTGGTAAGCGGGGGGATTATTGTCCGGTAGCTGTCTCCTACGCAGATTCTCCGGACGGACCATGGACTCCAGTAAACAAGGCCATCATTGACAACGGCCCCGAAGGTTCCTGGGATCAGTTTGCTATTCACGACCCCTACCCACTGGTCCACGACGGAAAGATCTACCTCTACTACAAATCAGCTTTCAACCGCCCCGGCAACGTTTGGGTAGCCGGAGGCCTGGCTACCGCAGACGACCCGCTGGGGCCTTTTGAGAAATACGAGCTGAACCCCGTCTTGAACTCCGGCCATGAAGTCAGCCTTTTTCCCTTTCGCGAGGGTGTAGCGGCGATCATGGTCAAAGACGGGACGGAGCATTACACCATCAATTACGCTAGCGACTGGAAGAATTTCGAAGTAGCTTCGGTATGCGAACTGGTTCCGATCGCACCCGGCCCATTCGTCCAGGATGCCTTTACGAACACCAAAGATGGGCAGGGCATCACCTGGGGGCTGTGCCACTTCACCAACGCCGGCAAGAATGGTGTGAACCCGCATTCTATTTTGGCACGGTTCGACTGTGACCTCAGCCAGGCCATCCATGATCCGGTCATGAAGCGAACGGGCGTTTATCACGACCCCGAGGTGTACTTCAGGCAGGGTCTCAATAAAAAACAGGTAGCTCGCGTCCAGGCAGAAACTAGGGCACTGTAGTAGCGTAACGCTTCTAGGGAAAAGCATCAGGCGCGGACGCAGGTGCAAAAAAAGTTATTGGAACAGGGGGAGCCCAACCTCCAGCACGTAAAAAACAATTCTGTTTTATAGTTTGACCCAATAGCCCCACACCACTACCCACAAGCCACCTTACTTTAAGTGTCGCTATAAAGTCTCATCATAAATCGTGTAGTCATGAAACAACTTCTCTATTTACTACTGCTAGTTTCACTACCTGTTGCTGTATTCGCACAGCAAGATTTCCTGCTGGAAGCAGAATCTTTCCCTACGCCCGGTGGCTGGCTGATAGATCAGCAATTCGTCGAGCAAATGGGCTCCTCCTATTTGATTGCCCATGGTTCAGGTAATCCGGTGCAAGACGCCGTTGCGGAGGTCAAACTTTCCCAGAAGGGCCTCTATCACGTGTGGGCCCGGACGAAAAACTGGGTTCCTGGCAACTGGGAAGCACCGGGACAATTCAGCATCAGCATCAACGGTAAGAACCTCACGAATAAGCTGGGCCTCACTCCAGGCTGGGGCTGGGAGTATGCCGGTAGCGTGAAGAACCGAGGCAAAACATTACGTATCAGCTTACGTGATCTCACTGGTTTTGATGGCCGCTGCGACGCCATTTACTTTAGCCAGGATCGCGAAGCGACCCCACCCAATGGCGGAGAAGCCTTAGCCGAATGGCGCAAGGATAAAAGCGGCACGCCGGAGGCGCCCGAAACCACCAAAGCGTACGACCTGATCGTTACCGGAGGTGGTATCTCCGGATGCGCCGCCGCGATGGCCGCCGCAGAGAGCGGCCTGCGGGTGGCGCTTATCCATGACCGCCCCGTTCTCGGGGGAAATGCCAGTAGCGAAATCAGGGTCCACACCCTGGGAATTTACGGCAAGTTTGGCCGCTTACTAAAATTGATCGACACCGAGAAATACCCCAACGGCCACCCGGACGCCATCAAAGACCAGCAGAAGCGGGACGACAACATGGCCAATTTCCCCAACATCGACCTTTATCTCAGCTGGCGTGCCTACGATGCCGTTGCCGTGGACAATCAGATTCAACACGTCGATGCCCGCCACACGGCCACCAACGAGCGCATCCGCTTTACGGCACCGCTCTTCGTTGACGCCACCGGTGACGGCTGGATTGGCTACTGGGCCGGGGCCGAGTTCTCCTACGGTCGGGAAAGCGTTGACACCTACGGCGAGGAATGGACGAAGTGGGGCGAAATCTGGAGCCCTGAAGAAGCAGACAATGCCGTGATGGGCTCTTCCATTCTTTTTCAGACGCGGATAGTGGATGAGCCCGTCGTTTTCCCGGACGTTCCCTGGGCCACGCCGGTAGCCGGCGAGCACGCCGCCGTAGCGGGAGAATGGTATTGGGAGTTTACCCGCGATGATCTCCACCAGATCGATGATGCAGAAGATATCCGGGATCATATGCTACGGGCCATTTACGGCTCCTACGCAAACGCCAAAAAGCTGCCCGAAAACGCCAACTACGCCATTGACTGGGTGGGCTACCTCGTGGGTAAACGCGAAAGCCGTCGCTTGGTCGGGGATCATATCTTCACCTTCAACGATGTGCGTAACAACACGCCCTTCCCGGACTCCGTCGTGCAGGAGATACGGGCGGTTGACGTACACTACCAACGAAACCTTCTGGAGGAGGAAACCCCTGACTTCCTGTCCGAAGCCCTGTTTTACCGGAACGGTGTATACTTCATACCCTACCGGAGTTTGTACTCCAAAAACATCCGTAACCTGTTTATGGCGGGGCGTAACTTCAGCTGCTCACACATCGGCCTGGGAGGGCCGCGGGTGATGAATACCTGCGGGCAAATGGGCGCCGCTGTTGGCTTCGCGGCATCCCTGTGTAAGAAGTACGAGGTCACTCCCCGTGCGATCTACGAAACCCACTTGAAGGAGTACATGCAACTGATCGAAGACCAACAGGAAACCCAACTAGCAGAAAAGCGATGAAGTCGCCTGAGCGTATTCCAGATCGGTATGCAAAACCCTACCTAAGTGTTTTTTTGCTTTGGGGGCTATGCGCGTGGTGGTTGATGGGAGGTGGCTTGCCGGTAAATAAGCCGACACACCTACGGACTGATATTGAGCTGGCAACGATAGGCAAAAGTGAAGTGGCCTTCCAGTTCCTTAATCCGGACACCTCCATCACTCACCAGATGAATCTACTCTATTCATCGGAGGGAATACCATTGCTATACTACGCCGACATAAACACACCCGTTTGCATCGACGGTGTCTGTAAGCCGGTATTCCTGGAAATGTATTGGGATCTGCTGGGAGATTACGTCGGTTATGGTGAATACCCCGACCGCCCCCTGACCAAATACGACCATGATTCCTTTCTCCCCGAAGACCACGAAAAATTGCACGGGCTGCTACTGGACCGCCACTCGATTCTGGACCGAAAAGCGCTTGAAGACCTCTACGACCTGAGGGGCGTAAGCCAGGACAAGATCGCTTATAACGGGGTAGAGATTGATGGCATCAGCGGTGCAACCAAGAAGGAGATAACCGCCTCTGTCGTCAGCGGAGCCCTCTA
>CALIGP010000398.1 GCA_938021455.1 uncultured Lewinella sp.
GTCAACGGAGCAAACGACCGTTAGCCAAACGGGAGTAGTCACTATCATCGAGAACCCTGACGGCAGCCGTACCGAACAGATTGGTACCGTCCAGGTCCCCCAAACCATCACGACAAAAGTCAAGTACTTCAACTCCGTGACGAGCCTGGACATCCCCCTCCTATTAGGCTACCGCTTCAAGGGCAGCAAGTATAGCCTGATGCTGGAAGCCGGACCGACCCTTAACCTCAGTAGTGGTGGTAGTGCCCACCTCCGCACAGCTGATGGTTACCGCTCCGTAGGCGGCAACCACTTCTTCTCCAGGCGGATGGGAGTAGGCCTTCTTCTGCAACTCAGCGGGGAATATCAGCTAAGTGAAAAGAACGCACTAACGGCTGGCCTGCGCATTCAGGGCATGGGTAGTTTTGAAGATCCGACGGTTGCTGGCTATCAAACGAGTTACTCGCTGATTGGAGTGAGTTTAGGGTATCGGGTGCGGTTTTAGGGGCGGTAAAATGTGGTTTCCTGGGTCGCTTCGCGACAGACATTTTTCACGCAGAAGAGGCAGAAGGACGCAGAGGCTAAAAGCGGGGAGATATGCAGAGCAAAACCTTGCTCTCCTAGCCTTTCCTTGCACCTGCGTGTGCGCCCAGCCCCCCCCTACGGCCTTACCTCATTCCCCAACCCCACCAAATTAGCAAACAGCCGGTACGCACCCGGTACGCCCGCCGGCAATTCCCGGAAGAAGCTATAGCCAGTATAGACGTAATGTCCTTTGCCATATTCGGCCACCAGCAGACCACCATCGTGGGGGTCTTCGCCGGGGTCGTTGGAGCTGATGATCGGGGTGTAGCGCTCGTCCCAGTTATTGGGAAAGTAAAGGCCGCGTTCCTGCACCCAGCCGTCAAAGTCCTTGCTGGTAATTTTATTCGGGTAGTTCAGCACGGGGTGATCGGGGGCGAGAATGCGAACTTCCGCTTCCTCCACCGTCGTCCGGTCACGGCTGAGTTGTAGCGGGTAGGGGCCGATCTCCGTCATGGGCAGCTTGAGCCCGCGACTGGTGTTATACTGGATGACGAGTGTCCCGCCATTCTCCACATACTTCAGCAGGCGCGGTTGCATATTCGGCATATCCGCCTCGGTGTTGTAAGCGCGGATGCCGACGACGATAGCGTCATAGCGACTCAGGTTTCCCGTAGCGATGGTTCCTTTGTTCAGGGTCGTTACGTTGAGGCCGATGTTGGTTAATGCCTCGGGGATCGCGTCTCCGGCACCGGGTAGGTAGCCGATGTTGCGGCCAGCCACTTTCAGGTCTAGCTTGGCGACCGGCGCGCTGGCGTCCAGGTCAGCAAACTGTACGGGAATATGGTCATGATCGATCTTCACCAGCTTGCGGGTGTAACCGCTGTCTTCTTCGCCGTCCAGCTTGATCAGCGGAACAATCATACCCTGCTCCTGATCGGCGGGCGGCGTGAGCATAAACTCGAAATACTGCTCCTCCCCTTTCCGGGTAAGCGTAAAGGTCTTGTTTTTCGGCGTAACGCCCCAGTTCTCCGGCGTACACAACTCCACGGTGCCACTGATGTTGGCCCGGGCAGAAGTCACCTTGATGCGGATGGGTGTCGGCTCCGAAGTCGTAAAGAGGTAGCTGCTTTTATCCAGCTCGCCAAAGACGGCGGGCATAATCTCCAGCGGCTGTACCTGTTCGCCCATCACCCGGTCAGTGAAGGCATGGCGCACGGGGCGGGAAAATTCAAATTGCTCCCCGGCGATGTCGACGGTAAAGACGGCATTCAAAGGATCATCGCTTTCGCCCTTACCGCGCTGAGCCTGATCCTTCACGGTGTACATGCCGAGTTTCCAGCTATCCTTCAGCCAGTAGGGGCCAGAAGAGGCCTTTCCGGTCAGTACTTGAATCGTGTCCGTTTGCCGGAAGGGGCGGTTACCAGCCAGTTCCTGCTCTACTTTCGCCCGCGTCATGTGGGTACCGTCGATGAAGTAATCGATCAGCTTCACCGGCTGGTTACTACGGTTGGTGGCTTCGATGTCAATTTCAAGGTCTTGGCCAGCCGTAGCAATCGGGTCATCCGTTTTGGCGAAGAGGTAGAGACCGAGTACTCCAGCGACCAGCTCATCGAGTTCGCCCAGTTTTTTCGCCTTCCAGAAACCGTCAGGTAGAGCACGGATCATTCCGCGTACCCGCAGGAGTGCGGGTACCGAGGCGGCCGGGTCATCGAAGTTGAAGTTCTGCTCAATGGCCTGCAGTGCCTGCCCAATCCGGCCAGCACCGATGCGGTTCCAGCTGATGTCGATGTTGGCAAACACTTCGCCTTCGGCGTCTTTGTCATCTCCTTTGAGTAGCTCAAGTTGCTCGATCTGTTCGCCCCGGCTACCGGCGCTACCGAAGCCCTGGCTGCGGTGCTGGCTGCGGCTGCGGGCGGCGATTTCAGCCACACCTTCGCCTAATTTGGGTAAAAAAGTACCGACGTCTACCTTGATGATCTTGTCCTGACGCATATGCTCCGGTACTCCACGCCAGGTGTAGGCGTTCCAGTAAATACGGCGAGGCTGCCAGGGCTTTACGTATTTCAGTTGCTCCGGAAAGGCGTTCGGATCACCGGCTAGGTCAAAGGCCTCCTTTCCTATAATAGCACTGGCGGTATGGTGGCCGTGAGTAGTACCGGGCGCGCGAGGATCAAAACGCAGCACGATCACGTCAGGCCGCCACTTGCGAATAACCCAAACGGCGTCGGCGAGCACGTCCTGCTTGTCCCAGATGTTAAAGGTCTCGTCGGGGTGCTTCGAGTAGCCGAAGTCATTGGCACGGCTGAAGAACTGGGTGCCGCCATCGGTGCGGCGAGCGGCGAGTAGCTCCTGGGTGCGAGTCAGGCCCAGCAGTTCACGGATGTCCGGTGCGATCAAATTTTGGCCTCCGTCTCCACGCGTAAGGCTGAGGTAAGCGGTCTCTACTTTGTCGACGTTAGCGAGGTAAGCGATCAGTCGCGTATTCTCATCATCCGGGTGCGCGGCCATGTACAACGCTGAGCCGAGGACTTGCAGTTTTTGAATTTCTGCGTGCAGCTCTCCCGAAGTCGGCTTTTGCGGAATTTGGGCGCGGACGCTGGTGCAAAGGAAAGTTAAAAGGCAGAGTAGTGCGAAGTTCCTCACGATGGCGGTTTGATTGGCTAAAGTATGGAGACGTTTTTAGGGAGGATTTGTTCTACGTTTACTCCTCCCCTAAAAGTCACCACCAACCAAAACTAAAAAATTTCGGTCAATCGCTTAACTTTAAACGAAAAACCGATGAGCCCTAAATTGATGTTTGCCATTGTCTGCCTATTTAGTTACTTGACGGTCCTTGGACAAACAGTGACTAACAATCCGCTACAACCAATACTACTAGACAAGTCTGCCTTATCTGGAGTTGACTTGAGAAAAATTGACCTGAAAAAGGAGCCTGAAAAAGACTTTTATCAACGATCATTATATAGAGGAGAAGACATTAGTGTTTACGTAGTGTCAACGGAAACATGGAATAATGAAATTGAAAACTATGCTTTTGATGAATACGTCTACCTCTTACATGGCCAGTCAATTGTAAAGCCAACAGTCGGGGCATCAAAAATTTTTAGTTATGGGGATCATTTTTTCATGCCGAAGAACTTCAAAGGGGAATGGGAAATTCACGCCGGAGAGAACTTACATTATGAACTATCCGTCATCACTACGCGAAGGACAGACTCCACGACCATTTCAGACGATGTAAGCTATCAAGCTATTGACCATTCGCTATTATCCGGAAATCAAATTTCGTTTAAAGACGATGAAGGATATGTGGAACTAATTCGAAGAGGAGTAGAGCTTCAAATTACCCTTACCGCAGAAAAGCCACGAGAAAAAGTCTTCCAAGAACCGATGAAAGAGCAATTGATCCACTTGCTATCCGGGAGCATTAGTTTTATCGACTCGGAAAAAGAAACCCATCAGTACTATACGGGTGACTTCTTTGTTATACCCAAAAATCTGACCGGCACCTGGATAAGTAAAGGGCATGGGTTAGTTAAGTATCTTGTGATTGAGAAAACGGGGTTGTAGGTGTCAAGCCTGCAATTGCACCCAAAAAACCTACACCTCCAACACCAACTCCCGAAAAGCGGACTTCCCCGCCGAACAGGTCCAACAACTATAATCATCTGGCAAGTCGGCAAACTCCGTGCCGATACGAATACCCTGATCGGGGTCTCCCAGCGCCGGATCGTAGAGGCTCTGGCAATGAGTACACTGGTAAAAGGGCCGCTCTTTCACGACTTTTTCCGTCGGCCGTTTGGTACCGATAATCGCCCCCTGGTCTTCGTTAAGCTGCTCGAAATAAAGCTTACTCAACTCCACCATTAACTCGGCGAGGGCCGTGCGGTCTACCCGTCGGGCATACTCTACGTACTCCTGAGAGTTGGGGTCAAA
>CALIGP010000399.1 GCA_938021455.1 uncultured Lewinella sp.
GGAAAATGTAGGTAAGTAAGTCAGCACCTGCCCCCCCTACAACCTGCACCTTGCAACCTGTAACCTGTACCCTAATCCACAATCTGCCCCGTCAACCGCAGCAACTCTGTTTCCGTGTTCTGCAAATTGAGCAGTGAACTAAGAAGTTGGAATTCAGCATTTACGTAAGCCAACTGAATTTGACGATAATCGAAGCTATTAATTGTTCCTCCCTTAAATCGTTCTTCGCTCACTTCAATATTACGTTCAGCGTTGGTAATCAATCTGCGGGTGATGGACACTATTTCCCGCTGATTGTTGTAGCGGGCAAGGGTATTTTGTAGCAAGGCACGGAGTTGCTGCTCGGTAGCATCAACGTTTAGTCGGCTAGTGAGTTCTTGTAGCTTCGAGGTCTGTGCACGCACATCGCGAGCGCCACCATCGAATAGGAGGTAATTGACCGTGAGACCCAACTGTCCGCTCAGGGTAGTAGCACCAACGCCGGGAAGATCTCGAGCGTCCGGCGGGGCATCGCCAAAGACGAAGGTTTGGGTTCCCGTAGCAAGGCTGTAGTCAAAGCTGGCCCCGGCCGTGAGGGCAACAGTTGGCTTATTTTCCGCCTCGATGAGGCGGGTATTGATATCTGCTAGTTGCTGGTTAACGCGAAGGGTTCTTAGCTGGCTGTTGGTGGCGAGCATTTTACGGTCCAATTCTTCGGCGCTAAAAGTCTGCTCCTCCAGATCCAGTTCGGTCGTTAGCGTGATGGATTGATCAAAATCTTCTTCGCCCATTAGCTGTAGCAGATTGCGGATTGCATTATCATAATTAAGCTGCTGTAGTACCAGGCTAGTAGAATCTGACAGGTAGGCATCGTTAGCCTGCAACTCGTCGAAGGTACCGCCCTGGCCAAACTCCCGGCGCACGGCCTGGTAGTTGATCCGGTCACGGCTCAGGTTAAGTACCCGCTGAAAAACACCTATTTGTTCCTGCTGCACTACGGCATTGTAGTAGGCGTCAATAATGTCCGCAATACTGTTCTCTACCTGAAGCTGGAGCTGGCCGGCGCTAAGATCAGCCAGCGTAGCGAATCGCTCCTTATTCATCTCTATGCGACCACCGTTAAACAGGGTCCAGTTCAAGTTAGCACTTGGCGCAATGTTGTAGGAAAAGGTGGAAGATTTAGCAACGATACTAGCGGGATTACTGTTATTCCGGTAGGCGATACCCGGGCTGATGCCCAGAGAAATCGTAGGCTTTTTACCCGTCAAAGCATAATTATCATTGCTCCTGGCTACTTCCAATTCGTTAGCCGCAATTCGGATTTGATAGTTATTCTGAAGTCCTTGCTGGATGGCATCACTGAGGCTGAGCGCTGTTTGGGCGCTGACGCAGGTGCAGAGTAAGAGGATAAGGGAGCAAAGAAGTAAAGATCGCATCAATATTGTTTTATCACTTAAGTTGTTAGCTTGGTCAAAAAACGCTTAGCGTTTTTTAGAGCCCCTCTCCTCTGGAGAGGGGTTTAGGAGAGGTTTCTTGGGCTCGGGGTGAGCTACGCTGCTACCTCCGGTGGTGGGGAGAGGTATTTCACAGCTTTCCTCAACTTCCCCTTGCACCTGCGTCCGCGCCACAGATTGCCCTCTTTTACCTTCAAACACCCGCCGTTTGGCGTAAAAATTGTAAAAGAAAACAATGCCCGTAGCCGCCAGCTTGATGATCCATTCTTCTTCGCCAAGCAGCGGAAATTTGTGCAAGCCGACCACAATAGCCCAGTCAATCAACAAACCAAAAGCACTCACTAACATGCTAAGCGCAAAGGCCGACCGCACGCTACGATTAAGCTCGAAGACGAAGTACCGCTGCAATACAAAGTTGAGTAAAACGCTGCTAGAATAAGCAATCACGGTAGCTGGCCCCGGCGGCAAAACACGATCCACCAACAACAGGTAAACCCCGTAATTGATGCCCGTAGCCACCAGCCCGGTCATAGCGAAAGGGATCTTCTCCCGGATGAATGCCCAGAGTCGTTCCATCATGCCGTTTCCACTATTCTGTCAGCCCGTTCTTTCCGGAAGTAATCCCTTACTTCCAGCCAGTTATTAACCCGGTGATACCGCTGTTCGTTCAGGTTTGGGCTTGAGGTAAAAAGTAGTCCGGTGCCCGAAAAAGTATCCAGATTTTTTGCTTTATCATCGATCATAAAGTCACCATGGACGATGCTTTTATCGCCGCAGAATACGATTCGGCGGTGATGGATAAAGGGGAAATGTTCCTCGAGCCACTCATATTTATCCAGGAAACTGTAGCGAAATTCCGTCGCAGTAGTGACGATGTACACCTCGTAGTGTTGGTATAATTCCTGGACAACCTCCACCGCATTTTCGATAACCGGTAGATTCCGAAAATGTCCCTTCTCATGCAGCACTTCTCGCAGCTCAGACAAGCCGGGCAAATCGTATACTTTTCGCCCAGGATGGTCATCAGGCCCTACATCGACACCAAAACGCTCCTTCGCTTCCCGGTAAAAAGAAGGAAAATTATCCGCCAGTACTTCGTCCATGTCAATGATAATACGCATGCGTGGTCTGTTAGTATTTTTAGTCCGTTGGGCTACCGCATTTTGTAGGCGGCAATGTTTGATTTCGGGAATTGCTTTTAGAAGCGCTCTTGGTTTATCCCAATAACCTCCATTATGTCTGCCTCGTGCGATAGCCCAAAGAACCAACGAACTAACAGACCACAGTGCCAACTACTCCGCTGGTTCGTGTTCAAGTTCAGGCACCTCGGCGTCCTGGTTGATGTCAAAGTGCAGTTGCTTATACGCCGGTTCAACATCTCGATAACTGAGCTCTGCGCTTGGGTCTTTAGCCCTGGCGAGGTTGTAACGGAATCGGTTGAGCAACACCAACAATGCAGGCAGTAGAATCAGCAATATGAAGGTAATCGCCAGCAGGCCGAAGGCCACCGAGATGGCCATTGGAATGAGGAATTGCGCCTGCCGGCTCTTGTTGAGTAGGAGCGGTGCCAAGCCAGCAAAGGTGGTTACCGAGGTAAGCAGGATGGGCCGGAAACGACTCCGTCCTGCATCCGCCAGCGCATCCATCATGGGCATACCGTCACGGAGATTATCGTTATAAGTGGCGATGAAAACCAGGCCGTCATTCACGATGATGCCGATTAGGGCAATGATGCCCAGGCCAGAGAATAGTGACATGGGCTTATCCATCAACCAGTGCCCCCAGATTACGCCAATGAACCCGAAAGGAATCAGCAAGAAAAGCATCAGGGCCTGAGAGATGGAGCGGAAGGTCAGGGCAATGACGAAAAACATCAGGCCAAAAACTACTGGCATTACCAAGGCGAGCGAAGCACCCGTCTTTTTCTGGTTACGTACCTGACCATCGTCGACGGTACTTACGCCGGGGTAACGGTCCAGAATGACCGGCAGAATTTCTTCCTGAACCCGGGTATTAACGTCCGTAACGGATACGGAGCTATTGCTGATATCCGCTTCCACTTTTACTTCTCGTCTTCCGTCTACGTGGTTAATACCAATCACGCCGCGTTGGGGGGTGAAGGCCGCAATTTCTGACAGCGGGTACTCCGCCCCGCCCGCCAGGCGAATGCGCATGTTATTCAGGTCCGCCAGGCTACGACGCTCGTTCTCGCCGTACCGGAGCCAAACCCTTACCTCATCTTCCCCCCGCTGTAAGCGCTGGGCTTCCGTGCCGAAGAAGGCCGAGCGCACCTGCCCGACGATGTCTTGCAGATCGATGCCCAGGTAACGAGCCTTTTCCTTTAACGTGATGTTCATCTCCCGCAGGCCCTCCTGGTTATTATCCACCACGTCGGCTAATTCCGGCATCAGGCTGAGTTCGCTTTTCAGGTCTTCTGTAGCCTGGGCCAATTCCTCGATATTACTGCCCGTGAGGCTAACACTGACGGGCTTACCGAAGAAGGACCGTCCTCCGAAGGAAAGTACTTCCGCTTCATCCACCGGGCCAACGGCCTGACGAATGGCCCGTGTCATCTGCTCCTGGGTCACCGGCTCCCGGTCTTCGCCGGGAATCATGGCTACCGTAATACTCCCCTGATAGGTGGTAGGGCCAACTTTTATCTCAATCCGCTCTACGGCCTGCTTTTCGTCGTTACCGTAAGTGTCGGCGCTAACCTCCTTACCCACTCGTTCGGCGGTCTCGGCAATACGGTTGAGCAGATCCATCGTCCGCGTTTCGGGGGTACCGGCAGGGAGTTGCAGCGTAATCTGTACGTCGTCTCCGGGAATAATTGGGAAGAAAGTCGTCTTCACGAATCCACCGGAGACCATTCCAAAGCTGAGAAACAGGATGGCAATACAAAGAGACAGGCTGATAAATTTGTTCCGCATCGTCCAGCGAAGAACGGGGCCGTAGATCGTGTCCCGCATGAAGTCCATCAACTTATCAAAAGTCCGTTGCACCATATTCGGCTTAGCGCCTTTGGCGAGTGCCTTACTGTGGGCAACGTGGGTAGGCAGAATGATGGCTCCTTCCACGAGGGAGAAAACAAGGGAAAAGATAACCACCACTGCCATTTCCGGGAAGAAGTCTCCGAGGGAGCCATCCAGAAAGAAGAAGCTGGAGAAGGCAATAACCGTAGTTACAATGGCGGCGAAAACCGCACTGAGAACATTATTCGTTCCATCGATGGCTGCCCGAATACGGGGCATTCCTTTCTCATGGTAACTGTAGATATTCTCGCCGATTACAATACCGTCGTCCACCAGGATACCAATCACAAGGATCATACCAAAAAGGCTAATAACATTGAGGGTAATCCCCAGTGCATTAGCGATGATGAACATACCCGCAAAACTGATCGGGATGGATAGGGCCACCCAGAAGGCCAGGCGCCAATGCAAGAAGACCGCCAGTAGAATACAAACGATGAGGAAACCCTGCCAACCATTGTTGATCAACGTATTGATCCGCTGGCGAAGGGTGATACTGGCGTCGCTGATGATTTCTGCTCTAATGTCCGTGTTTTCTGCGTTGAACTCTTCGAGGTAGCTCTTAACGTTGTCCGTAATGGCCAGCATATCTTCCTCCAGCGTGTTCTGCACGTTGACGTTGACGGAGGGCGAACCGTCTACGAAGGTCCGGTTGGGCTTATCCGCCCAACGATCCCGCACGGTGGCCACCTGACTGAGGCGAACCGTACCACCACCCGGGGTGGTTTTCACCACAATGTCCCGCAGGCCATCGGCGTAGTACTCTTTGTTGCGGGCCCGTAGGAGCAACTCTTCTTCGGTCCCCTTTACGGTCCCCCCCGTAACGTCTACGTTAGTGCGGCGAACGGCGGTGGCCGCCTCGGCGAAAGTTGTACCAAAACGTTGTAAGTCGGCTTCGCGAAAGGCAATCTCGATCTCTTCATCCGGGAAGCCGGAGAGCTCCACTTTAGAAAGACCGTCGAAGGCCAGCAAGTCATCTTCCACCTGCCGGGCGGCTCGTTTGAGCGCCGCAAGGCTAACACCGTCTCCGGTCAGGGCAAAGCTAATGGCCCGACCTAAAGACTCTCGCTTATAGATCACGGGAGGTTCCATTCCTACGGGGAAAGAGTTGATTCGGTCAACTTCGTTCTTGACGTCCTGCAGGATAATCTCCGTGTCGTAGCCCTTCAGCACTTCTACAGTTACCGCCCCGCTATTCTCAGAACTGACGCTGGTGTACCGTTCGATGCCGGTAAGCCCCTTCAGGTTTTCCTCGATCTTATTGATGATGCCTTCCTCTACCTCCTCCGGGCTTGCACCAGGGTAGATGATTTGGATGGAGAGTGTGCGGCTCTTGAATTCCGGAAAGAAGGTTGCCTTCATCTGAGACAAACTCACGATTCCGAGAATCAGAATCCCAAACATGATCAGGTTCGCAGCAACGGGGTACTTGATAAAATAGGCGATGAAATTCTTCATGCAGCTTGAGTTGTAGTTGGGGAGAGGGAGAAAAAATCGCTAGGTTCGTTTAGAAAACCTCTCCCCCAGCCCCTCTCCGAAGGAGAGGGGTGACCCTTCGGTAGAGATTTTTGGCCAGTAGTCAGATTTATCCCCTGTAGGATAAAAGCACTGAATAACGAGGCGTTTCTTAAAAAAAATATCATTTGGAAACGGGTACTTCGGCCTGAGTCGCAGGTTTTTCACCAGCGGTATCGCCTCGTTTTTCCGCGCCCTTCCGTTTAACCCGCATACCGTCGTAGGCACCAGCAACATCACTGATTAGTAATTCAGCACCTTCAGGTAAACCGCTAACGATTACGGTCTCCCGGTTGAATTTGCGCACAACCACTGGTACCAGAGAAAGTAGAGTATCGTTTTTCACTACGTATACTTCCGCTTCATCGATCAGCAGATCCCGGTCAATTTCAACAACGTTTTCCAGCGTGCGGGCATCAGCTTCACCACGCAGGTACATTCCTTCGCGAAGCTCCTTTCCACTTACTCCGATAAATACGTTCACGGTCTGGGTTGTAGCGTCAATCTGGTCGCTTATCCGGCGAATTTTTCCCGTCCATTTGCCGTCGATATCTTCGCTGTACAAATCGACGGAGCCACCAGGCTTCAGAAAATCAAGATCAGAGAGGGAAACAGTCGCTACCATTTCGTAAAAGCCCGTGGCCATAATTTCTCCCAGCTGTTGGCCCGGGCGTACTACGGCACCACGATCGACCACAGTGGTAGTCAGCACACCACTAAAGGGCGCGCGCAAGGTGTATTTACTCAGCCGTTCCTCTACACTTTTAATGGTGTAGAACTGACTGTAAAGGTTTCTGCCAGCGATGAAAAGCTTCTCCCGCTGATTGACGGCTTCAGGAAGTGGCTGAATGGGTGCATTCTCGTCAAATTGCCCCAGGTAGCTTTCCCAGGCGGTGAAACTCTCGGGGTAGTCAATTTTAAGGTCCGGCATGATCATGGCAATGCCGTTCAGTAAAGTAGCTTTCTGGGCCTGTAGACTCAAACGGGCTTCAGCGTCATCAATTCTCAGTAAGGTTTCTCCTTTACCAAAGTAAACTCCTTTCTTGAAGGGTTTGCCCGTTTCCAACACGGCACCCCCAACTTCCGTGAACAGAGCAATCTTATTGTAGGCTTCCAACCTCCCCTGCACGCCAAGCTTTGTAGCAAGTGCAGCGTTCTTCACCGTAGCGGATTCGACACTTTTTATGCGCTTAGGGATTTCTTTCTTCATTGGCTCAGGCTTCATGCCTGCCAGTGCATTGTAGACCATGTACCCTCCAACCAGAATCAAGACG
>CALIGP010000400.1 GCA_938021455.1 uncultured Lewinella sp.
TTTCCGGATGTCGAGCGCTTACGTATCGACTTCGTACTCGAAGGTGGTTCCATCGAATCTGACGGTATGGGGTCCATGCTGACGACTACCCAATGCCTGTTCAGCGAAGGGAGAAATGATTGGAATGATCCCGAAATGGCAGAAAAATATCTACAGTCCTGGTTCGGCCGTAAGACCGACGTGTACTGGCTTACGGATGGTCATCTGTTGGGTGATGATACTGATGGACACATAGACACGCTGGCACGCTACCTGGATGAGCGGACCATAGCCTACACCAGCTGTACGGATAAGTCCGACCCTCATTTTTCTTCCCTCAGGGAAATGTGGGAAGACCTGAAATACTTGATCACACCCCACAACAAACCCTACAAGTTGCTTCCACTTCCGCTACCTCCGGCCATTCACGGGAAAGACGGAAATCAGCTACCGGCTACCTACGCTAACTTCTTGATCAGTAACGGAACGGTGTTCGTGCCCACCTACTTTTCGGCCGAAGCAGAAGATCACCCCGGCAAAGCTGCCGATGCAGCCGCGATCGCTGCCTTCGAGAAATACGGGAAATATAAAGTTGTAGCGATCAACTGCCGGCCCTTCATTGAGCAGCATGGCTCATTGCATTGTTTGACGATGCAGGTGCCGAAGTGGTAGGGTAGAGGTTGCCGGTTGTAAGTTGCAGGTTACAGGTTGGGAGTTGCAGGTTGGGAGTTGCAGGATGCGAGTTGCAGGTTGCGAGTTGCAGGATGCTGGTTGGAGAAACCTATATTTACCGCCTATTAACCAATTCCTTTGCCCATGTCTACCCGCCGCCAATTTTTACGTACACTACCCGTTGCGGGAGCTCTTGTTCCTGTGCTTGCGTCATGCGCGGAGGAAGAAGTCGTGTCTGAAGAGGTTGTCAAGACCGTCCGTCCCGTTGTTATCTCTACCTGGCAGCATGGCCAGATGGCAAATGCCAAAGCCTGGGAGGTGCTCTCCGGCGGTGGCTCCGCTTTAGATGCTGCCGAGGCTGGCGTGATGATGACCGAGGCCGACCCGGAAGTACATACCGTTGGGCGGGGGTCTTACCCCGACCGGGATGGCATCATTACCCTGGATGCCTGCATCATGAACTCCGCAGGAGACTGTGGTTCAGTAGCCGCTGTGCAGGATATTTTGCACCCTATATCAGTAGCTCGAATGGTGATGGAAAAAACCCCGCACGTAATGATCGTTGGTCAGGGTGCCAAAGATTTTGCCCTCGCGCAGGGAATGGAGGCCACTGAACTGAGTACGGACTGGAGCCGAAAGGTATACGCTGACTGGCAAACAAAGAACCCTGATTATAGCCCACCCATCAACGTAGAAAATCACGATACCATCGGCTTGCTGACGTTGGACAAAGAAGGAAACCTGGCCGGAGCCTGCACTACGAGTGGTGCGGGTTTTAAATATCACGGCAGGGTGGGGGACTCTCCGTTGATCGGAGCTGGCCTCTACGTTGATAACGAAATCGGTGGCGCTACGGCCACGGGTTGGGGAGAAGCGGTAATCCGGGCCTGCGGTTGCTTCCTGGTAGTGGAATTTATGCGCATGGGGCATTCGCCCACTAAAGCATGCCAATTGGCCGTAGAGCGGGTGATCAGTAAAAACCCGGACTGGAAGGATATACAGGTGGGCTTCATCGCCCTGAACAAAGCCGGGCAAACGGGGGCTTACTGTATTCAGTCGGGCTTTGATTATGCGGTAAAAAATGAATCTATTGATAATGAGATGCTGGTGCCAGAATTTAAGATTGAAGCGCCAACGGGATAATAAAATAAGACTATGCTATTTGAAGTATGCCTCCAATCTGTAGATGACGCTATTGCCGCCCAGGCGGGTGGTGCGCAGCGGGTAGAGCTTTGCGCCGCCCTGGTGGAGGGCGGCATTACGCCGAGTCTTGGTACCATCCGGGCTTGCAAGGAAGCGGTGGAGATTGATATCATGGTGATGATCCGGCCACGGGGCGGAGATTTTGATTACAGTGAGCAAGAGTTTGCCGTGATGCTGGAAGATATTAAGGTGTGTCGGGAAATTGGGGTGGCCGGCGTCGTGTTTGGCTTGCTGAACAGGAACGGGGAGGTGGCGCGAACGCGGGTGCAAAAACTGGTGGAGGCAGCAGGGGAACTCTCCGTTACTTTCCACCGGGCCTTTGACGTTAGTCTGAACCCTTTCGCCGCAATGGAAACCCTGATTGAGCTGGGCGTTGATCGGATTTTAACCAGTGGTCAGGCGGGGACCGTTCCGGAGGGCAAAGAAATGCTTCGCCAAATAGTGAAAAAGGCCGATGGCCGAATCGGCATTTTGCCCGGCTGTGGTATCACGCCGGAAAACGTAGCGGAACTGGTCGCTTATACCGGGGTAGAGGAGTTTCACGCTACGGCCTTCGGGACCTTAATCTCCGCTATGGAGCACCAGAATCCAGATGTCTACATGGGAATTCCTGGTCTGCCTGAATACGAACGGCAGGTGACCACCGCCAGCGAAGTAAAGCGATTCATGGATGCCGTGAGCTAGGCCTGGCCAATCTGTATATTTGTTCCGTAACATAACACTAAGCAATGTCCAGAATCTCCTCCTCTCGCCGTCATTTCCTGCGCCAATCCGTCATCGCCGCCGCTGGCGTAAGCGTACTGGGGTGTGGTAGTAACACGGCAGAAACAACCACCGATAAAGAACCCACTCTCATGGCCGAAACTCCCTTGCCCTACGTAGACGAAATCGGAATCCAGCTCTGGACTGTCCGTGACCAGATGGCGATTGATCCTGCAACAACCTTGAAGACCATCAAGGAACTGGGCTATCACCAGGTGGAACTTGGAGACACCCGCACCCTTACGGAGCTAAAACCTATCTGTGATGACCTCGGCCTAAAGATCAATAGCTCCTTCATCAACTGGAACACCGTCACCGGCGGTTGGCAATACACCCCGGAGGATACACCCTTTGATTTCGGCGAAGTGCTCGAGGCTGCCACGAAAGCCGGCCTGAGTCACCTCGTCTTCGGTTACCTCCGTCCGGAGGAGCGTACTTCGGCTGATGACTGGAAGCGATTGGCCGATAAACTTAACATCGCTGGGGAAAAGACGAAGTCTGCCGGCATGCAGCTCACCTACCACAACCACAACTTTGAGTGGGACCCCATCGAGGGTACCACCGGCTTCGATATTCTCACAGAACGGATGGATGGGGAGCTCACCCCTTGGGAGCTCGATCTCTTCTGGGCTCAGATTGCCGGTCAGGATGCCCGAGCGGTAATGACTACCGCCAAGGATCGTCTGGAATTGTTACACCTCAAGCAGCTCCATCGGGGGACGCCCGCTGTAACCCGAATTGCGGATGTTCCCGAAAATGCCTTCGAAGAACTTCCTGACGGAGATATGCCCATTAAGGAGCTCATGCGCTACGGAAAAGAACTCGGCGTAACCTATTGTATGGTAGAGCAGGACGGCAACTACGATACGGGGAGCCTGGCTTCGGCGGGGAAGAGTATTGAATTCCTGCGGAATTCCTAGACGTCGCTGCGCTCCTTTCAGGCTCTACCAAAGATTGCACCGGAGACGAAGCCTAAAAGCGTAGCGTCTACAAGGCGCAGCCGTCTAAAAGCCGAAGGCGTCTAAAAAGGCGCAGCCGTCTAAAAGCACGAAGTGCGTCTAAATCGTCGCAGAGCGACGTACCTTTGCGCCCTCAAGCGCAAGCCTATGAAAACGAAAACGCTCCGTCCGGACAAAGTCAACGTCATCACTCTCGGGTGTTCTAAGAACCTAGTGGATTCTGAGAACATTATCACGCAGTTGAAAGCCAACGATTATGAGGTGAAGCATGATGCCAACGAAGAGGCGAACATCGTTATCGTGAACACCTGCGGATTTATCGATCTGGCTAAAGAAGAGAGCGTTAATACCATTTTGGATTACGCTGATCGGAAGACCAAGGGCGAGATCGATAAACTTTACGTGACGGGCTGCCTGAGCCAGCGCTATAAAGACAATCTGGAAGAACAGATTCCGGAGGTGGATGATTACTTTGGCACGATGGAACTGCCCGGCTTGCTCAATCGCCTGGAGGCTGATTACAAGCATGATCTCATTGGCGAACGATTCATTACAACACCCGAGCATTATGCCTACCTGAAAATTAGTGAAGGCTGCAACCGCACTTGCTCTTTCTGTGCCATCCCGCTGATGCGCGGAAAGCACGTTAGTCGGCCGATCGAAGAGTTGGTGAAGCAGGCGGAGCATTTCGCTAAGAATGGGGTTAAGGAATTAATGCTTATCGCGCAGGAGCTTACCTACTACGGCCTTGATCTGTATAAGGAGCGGACTTTGCCAAAGCTGCTGGCAGCTTTATCAGCAGTAGAAGGCATTCGATGGGTCCGCTTGCATTATGCCTACCCGAGTAAATTTCCCCGCGATATTTTTGACGTGATGGCGGAGCAGCCCAAGGTCTGTAACTACCTGGACATCCCCTTGCAGCACGGCTCTGATGCGGTCCTCTTTCGAATGCGCCGCCAGATTACCCGGGCGGAGACGGAAGACCTCATTCGCTACGCCCGCCAGCGGGTGCCGGGCATTGCCATCCGAACGACTTTCCTCGTAGGTTATCCCGGAGAAACAGAGCAGGAGTTTGAAGAACTCTGCGACTTTGTGCGTGATATGCGCTTTGAACGGCTCGGCGTTTTTCAGTACAGCCACGAGGAGGATACCAGCGCTCATAAGGTAGAAGACGACGTTCCCGCCGAGGTAAAGGCCCAACGCGCTAACCGACTGATGGAAATTCAACAAGAGATCAGCCTGGAACTCAATGAGGAAAGAGTAGGGCGCACGCTCGATGTGCTCATCGATCGGAAGGATAATGATATGTACGTTGGACGTACCGAATTTGATAGCCCTGACGTCGATAACGAAGTCCTCATTCCCGCTAAAGACGTTTATCTCCGTACCGGAGACATGGTGAAAGTGAAAATCACGGGAGCTACGGAGTATGATTTGGAAGGAGTAATAGTAAAGTAGTCAGTCAAGTAGTCAATTAGGCGGCAGCTACTCTCTGACTGCCTGACTCTCAAACTGTTTGACTATTTACCTTTTCTCCCAGCTGCGTAGCAGCGTGAAATGTCGCTGCGATAGCTACTCTTTGACTGCTTGACTCTCTGACTATTTGACTCACACACTACCATACTATCATACTATTTCCTACCTTTGCCGCGCTTCAAAAGAGAAGCTCCGCAACTTTCCCTTCCGCCGGGGTGGTTGATGGCAAAATGCCGATGTGGCGGAATTGGTAGACGCGCTGGATTCAAAATCCAGTTTCTTCGGAAGTGTGGGTTCGATTCCCACCGTCGGTACATATTTTTTTTAGTTTTTGCTTTGTCGACAGTTGATTTTTTTCTTCGATCGCTTGGTAAATTCACCCACCGCATTACCTTTGCGGCCCACCCATAAAACGATATGGGTGCTTATCGGAACATTCGGTTATTCGTAGCACTTGGCCCCTGATTGCCATCCTGTTTTTTAACCACTGTATAGAGTGTTCCCACCAATTGTGCTTGCCGAAGTGATGAAACTGGTAGACATGCACGTTTCAGGGACGTGTGCTTTCGGGCGTGGGGGTTCGACTCCCCCCTTCGGCACCACTTCTTAGTAACAACAGCCCAGCTTTCGGTAACGGAGGTTGGGCTTTGTTCGTTTAGGGCGGCGGCGCGCGGGGCGCAAAGAGATAGTTTGATGAGCAAGGTTCGTTGCTTAATATCAACCTTTCGCCACTACGTCTCATTAGTTGGGTAGACAACCAACAATCCTTTTGCTTTATGAGAAGAATTCTCTTATTTCTGCTAGTGGCCGTTATTACGGCCTTTCTTTCCAGCTGCCTGACCATTGAGGAGCATACGACCATCCGCCGGGATGGCTCCGGATCGCAGGTGACGACCATTGATATGAGCCAGATGTTCGATAATCCGCTAATGATGATGGCTATGGAGGAAGAGATGAAAAAAGGCAGCGACGAACAGGAAGAACGGATTGATTCTTCCTTTTTGGTGTACGAGGAGTTTTTGCCCTTGAATCCACAATGGACAGAAGAAGAACGTTCACTAGTGATGCGAAGTGAGGGCCGAATGTTGATGGACCTAAAAGCTGGAGAAAGTGTTATCACCACCAGTTTCCCTTTCCAGGACATTGCAGAAATTGGGCAATTGAATCGCTTATTAGCTGCAGCCAATCAACCAGCGGCGAAGGAAGATGGCGGCCCCGGGGGGATGTTGTCTGGCCTGACGGGTAAAAACTTTACTACTGGAACATTGCTCCTGAAAGGAAAGAAGCTGATTCGCACCAGCTCTGTTGCCGACTCCATGGATAACCCCTTTGACGACGAGGAGATGGGCGAGGAAGGAATGGAGATGATCAAGGAAATGTTCGCAGATGCCGCCATGATCTACACGATGGAATTTCCGGGAAAGGTCAAAAAGGTCAAGGGGTTTCCTGGCCACGAAGTACTCGGAAACCAAGTTGTCCAGGCTTTCGATTTTTTAGAGCTAATGGAGAACCCGGAAATAGTAGACCTTGGCCTGAGTGGTGAGGTTAAGTTCAAGAAATAGAGAACCATGTTAGGAGATCTTTGGAATGCTGCCCGACAGGGCGTGAGTGATCTGGCTGGCTCCGTTGGAGACGGTGCCCGGGAGAAAACCCTGGAGTTAATCGAAGACTGGTTGGAGATCTTTCCCCAGCTGTCAGAATACGGACTGGAGATTACCAGTTTTTCGATGGGACTAGCCATTAGTCCTTCGCTAAACGTGGAGCTCCTGGGCAGTCATGAAGACTGGTCAGACGAAGCCATTGCCGAGCGGCTGGAAGCGCATAAAGGAGAGACTTCCATCACGATGGTACTTTCTACCATTCGGACGGCTTACCGTCTGCAGAAGAAGACTAAGGCCCCCCTCAAGGATCCACTGATCTTGAAGGTCATTGTCAGAATCTCTCCGGAGGTTAGGGTCGTACTGGGGCAGCCGGTTTTGGAGGATTAAGTTAGCCATGTACTCCTGTAGGTGAGTAGGATTCAGCCTTGCTTTCTTTAACCTTACTTTGCACCTGCGCCCGCGCCCGGATATCTCATCTCCAACGCCTCCAAAATGCGGCAGCTCAAAGAACCAAACGACTAAAGAACCAAAATACCAATAACCATGACCATCAACCTCCACCGTCTAGATGACGCCTTCCACTTGCAAGCCACTAATGAAGACGGTTTAACCGTCGAAACAGACGGCAGCCCCGCCATCGGAGGGCACAATGCTGCTATGCGGCCAATGCAATTAGTGTTATCTGCCGTTGGCAGCTGTTCCAGTATTGACATTATCATGTTGCTTAAAAAGCAACGACAGGAGCTAAAAGATATCAAAATTGCCGTCACGGGAACCCGTAGGGAAGAGGAGCCAAGACTCTTCACGGCCATTCACGTCGACTACACTTTAGTGGGAGATATTGATGAGAAAAAGGCGGAACGAGCCTGTCGTCTTAGTATGGAAAAAATGTGCTCTGTAAGTCTGATGCTGAAGGCCGGAGGAATTGAGGTGACTTGGGAATACAAGGTGGTCTCTGATTAGGCCACTCGACGTATTTTAATATTTGTTCTGAACGACATAAACTGACCATTATTCGAATCAAATCTACCGTTTATCGGACGAAAGCCCTTTTTTTGGGGTTTAAAGATTGATATTTAGGCTTTAAGAAACGTTTGTCATTTTGTTTAACAAATGTCTTGGTATATCTTGTAGTCGCATTTTACTGATTCACGACCATCAGCTGCGCGGTTTTTTTTGCGGAACGCTGAACTTTTTCACCTACTTCAGACCGTACCTCTACGGTTCATTCAAACCCGGTACCCAAGGCTTCTATCTCTCCGATAGAGGCTTGAATCAGTACCCATGAACATAAACCTTCTTCGGAAGGGATTAAATCGGTCACCCGTCAATGGGTTTTCCGACTATTGATTTGTTGGTCCGGTTTTAGCTGCTAAAACTTGAGGTCACCTAAGGATTTAAATTAATAACGCTTGAACACATTTAAAAATCTACTCGCTATTACCCTTTGTCCCATGCAGGATTCGAGGCTTTTATGCTTTGAATCTCTGTTGGGGTCAAGGATTCAATGTTTTATCTAGGCAAGAAATTTTCTTTCTCTTTTAGAAAGAATAAGGAGTATTTTGAAGTAGGTTATCTTGATGGCCGTTTCCTTCGGGGAACGGTCATCCTTTTTTATGATAATCACCTTACCGTCAAGGAAGGCTAATACACATTCCTTAATATGGAGCATCCATTTTTGAATACGGGGCGGCTGAGCATCCGGCCATTTCTTTTATCAGATGCGGAGGAACTCTTTCAGTTAAATGCTTCTGAACAAGTGATGAGATACCTGCCCAAGGACGAAGTGTATGATCAGGAAGAACAAGCGGAACAATTCCTAAAAGCATACATCGATAAGTCCGATGGCTTGGAGTTTGTCCGTCAGGCAGTTCTGCGCAAGTCGGATGGCTGCTGGCTGGGCTGGTGCGGCCTGGCAAAACAGGAAAACGGAGAGATTGATCTCGGTTTTCGTTTCCACGAAAAAGAGTGGGGTAGAGGCTATGCTTCAGAATCGGGAAGGGCCTGGCTGGAGTATGGTTTCAGAGTGGGAAGGCTAAATCAAATCGTTGCTAGGGCAGCGCAGGATAATTTAGGTAGCCAGAGAGTGCTGGAGAAGCTTGGTTTCCGTCGGGAGGCAGAGAAAGACCATGCAGAACACGGCTTATTCTGGTTGAGGTATGAGTTGAGCCAGGCCGACTTTTTTTAAAAAAAGATAGCTCAGGTTTTGACCAATTCGTCTACTGCGACAACAACCGTCCACCATCAAAGCGATTCTGATTCACCGGCAGATTGATGAAGTCCAGCGTGCCCGGTTTAACGGCAATGGAGAATTGATAGGTATTCCGCTGTGGAGCCCAGCTGAAACGCATTTCCCAACAGTGAAGGTCCCGCACGAAACTGAGGTAAGGGTAGGTAATCCGCTTACTAGTGAAATCGTAGCCAATTTGGCCGATGTTGACGCTCCAGTTGTTCGTCAGCTGAAGATCCCCGCGTAATTCGATGGAGTTGGCGATCTGCTGAAAGACCGGCGTCCCTCGGTCATCTACATCAGGGTTGTCGGTGTCAAACTCCCGAGTGAACCGAAAGTTAAAGGTGTGCCGAATGCTGAATCGCTCAAATAAGCTCAAGAGATCGGTTTCTTCAAAAAGAGTTGTTTCTTCTTCCCGCCGTTTTCGACGTTCTTCTTCCAGGTCGGTAACAACTTCTTCCTCCGCTCCCTGAAAGAGCTCCCGGATTTTCTGTACGGTAATATTGGTAGAGATCGTACTGGTCAAGGTGCTTAGGGAGAGTGGGAAGCGCCCCTCAGAGAGATTGCTAACGTTTACCCGACGAAAGTCATCCTTGCTGGCGTCATATCGAGTGATGTAAGGGTCCATCGTCGCTGACAGGTTGACCCGGGTTACTCCCTTGAAGAACTGGGTGCCGCCGCTAAATCGGACGGGACTCCATTTTAAGCTGTCGAGGGTGAAATCGTAACTACCGCTCACGCCGATGTTCTGGAAAAGCTTAACGTTCTGTGAAGTACTGTCCTTTTTATTCCAAATCTTAGCCTCAAACAAATTGGCAATGGAATAACCAATATTCAGGCGCTGTTCAGAAGCAGAGGGCGCACCGAATATTTGGTTCGCGAAAGGGGAAAGATAACGAGTGGAATCTCCGTTTAACGGATCAATTCTGTTCTCAGCGATAAAATAGGGATCTCCGCTGATGTAATCACGGGCATTAATGTAATCGGGTTGGTAGCCAAAGTTGATGGATGGCTTCATGACGTGCCGTAGGCCCTGCAGACCAAGAACCCCTTTTTTACGGAATTTGATCTTACCAAACAGCTGGGTACTGACACTTACCCCAGCACTAAAGGTGCGGTAACTGGCCAAGCCAGGATTGAGCTGATTGATAATGTCACCCAGGCTTGTTGTCTCAATTCGCTGCTCTCCGGTAACCGGGTCGATGATGGTATCCTGTTGAATGTTTCCGTCTAGCTGGTAGTCCCTCGTTTTACCGTAATAAACTTCCTCGTAGCTGATGTTGGGGCTTACGTTGAAATACTTCAATGCGTTTAGACTGACGCCAGCAGTAACGTCATGGCGAAAGCCATACTGGCCATCGTCGAGCGTAGCCTGCGTGAAGAAGGTGGAGTCTGCGCCGGAGAACTCCGTCCGAAGTGCACTCTTATAGCGCATAGATAGCTTCTTCCACCAGGCAGATTGCTTTCCGGGCAGGTTGCGAAGTGGATATATCGTCTGCGTCTGGAAGGTCGCATCGGGGAAGTTGACCGT
>CALIGP010000401.1 GCA_938021455.1 uncultured Lewinella sp.
CGAAAATTTTTTGCAGCAGGTCACCCAGTCTATAGCTTTAGACATTAACTTAGTGCTTTTAGACATCGGTTTGCCGGGTATGTCCGGCTTGCAGGGCATACGTCATATCCGCCAAAAATTCCCCGAGGCGGACATCGTGATGCTCACCACCTTTGAGGAAGAGGAAAAGATTTTTAAGGCGCTTTGCGCAGGAGCTTGCTCTTACATTTCTAAGCGGACCTCGCTGATGAAAATCCAGGAAGCCCTCTTCGTCGTGCACCGGGGCGGCTCCTACATGTCGCCGTCCATTGCCCGCAAAATTGCCGGTCATTTTATGCCGAAGGCGTCAAAGAAAGGCGATATTTTAACCCCCCGCCAGCACCAGATCGTCGATGCCCTCGTCGACGGACTGAGCTACAAAATGATTGCCGACAAATTGGAGATTTCCATCGACACCGTCCGCGACCACATCAAACGGATTTACCGCGCGCTGGAGGTTAACTCTAAGGCGGAGGTTATTCGGAAGTCTTTGTCGGGGGAGATATGACCTAGGACTTTAATTAATTTACCTGTAAAATCCATACACTATGATCATTTATGAACGTACCCATCCAGGCGTGGTATTAACCAATGCCGAGCTACAGCAACTCGAGCTCAACAATCAATCAGCAGTTGGCTTCTTTACCAAAGAAACCTTAAGTGAAGTCATTAAAGACTTTCGCGATAATACCACCCTACCTACGCGCCCGGGTGTACGGATTTACCGTATACGAAACGCTAGTAATACTACTACCTTAAAGTCATTAGTCGGTGTTGCGGTTAAAGAGGATGGTTTTGATGCTGTTCCCTTTCCCCAGAACGCTACTCCTTGGCGGCGCAGTCAGCGGCTACGGACCAGCGGCAACAACGCAACGCCCGTGGCTTATAAGGAAAGCCGACTTACCTTTAATGCAGCCTTCGGACTATCACGCGACGGGAGCCTGTCTGCTTTCTTCAGCGAAACGATGTTACAACCACTACTGGACGATCCCAACATTGATGGTGTCACCTTCTATGAAGTCCCGCTGGACCAAGCGCCCACAGGGAAATTATCCCCACAAGTCTCCGGTCAGAGCGGACTCACCAGTTACCTTGCCGTAGGAACCACCCTGGTCGACGGAAGAGTTACCCACGATCCAGCCCAGATGACCCGCAACGTTTTGAGTGATTTACCTTGCCCGGGGTATTGTCTGAGTTTGGCTACTACATCGGCTAGTGTTGCGAATGTTGAGATGGATTTTAATGGGCCTCCTTACCTTATTCGTTGGGAGAAAACCTAGTGCTGTTTTTTATGGATCATTGCTGTAGCAAATTAGTTACTCGCTTAGGGCTTTATTGCCAGATAGCTATTCTGTCCTTTCAACTTGGCGGACAGGACATAGCCTTTTCTTTTAATGTGCTTACTGAAGAAAATGGGCTTCATCCCTCCAAAGAGTTTTTCATCTCTCAAGATTCAAGGGGATATGTTTGGTTGGGCACCTCCGGGGGCTTACAACGATTTGATGGGAGGAAATTATCCAACTACGTAGTACCTGTTGAGCAACATTTAGGAACCAACGAAGTAACCAGTCGAATTTTTGAAGATAATAGAGGCAATTTATGGTTTACCACTAAAAAGAGCTTGCATTGTTATCAATGGGAAAAAGACTCTATTTTGAGCTATGAATATCCTGGTGAATTGATAGACTACCATGCCTTTAACCTTGAGGAGGGAGACAAAATATGGCTCCGTATCGGCTTAGGTAAACAAGGGGCGTTTTGGAAATTTGATATTATAACTCAAGCTTTTTCAAATATTTATACTTCTCTGGAAGGGAAAACTTGTTCTGCTTTTCCCGAAGGTGATGGAAGAATAGAGAGGATCATCCAAACGGAACATCTTACCAAGCCCGGCGTGCATATCGTTGAGCTGGCTAATAATGAAACGAGGAATATTGATTTTCTTTTTTCTGAAAGCGGACAAGAACGAGCATTCTCAGGTAAAGCGAGTGGATGCGTGGTCGCAGAAGACGGAACTATTTGGACAGGTATTTATAATGGGCTCGGAAAGTTTTCATTAACCGCCGGACATGGGGTTTATACTTCCGACCGCGTGTCGGGATTATTAGAAGATATTGGATTTGTTTACACAATTGTACAAATTGATCAAAATCGCTTATTGGTAGGGGCAGATCAAGGAGTTTTTCTATTTGATACGGATCAGTCTAAATTCATTGCCCAGTATTTAATGGGAGGAGAAAGTGGGCAGGAGGTCCCTTTTGCACCTGTAAGAAAGATGGAAATACTGCACAATGGCACGTTATGGTTGGCTGGAGAAAATGGAGAGATTGCCTATTCTCATCTGTACAAGAATCGCTTTTCTCCACTTACGGAAGGAGTTAAGCAATTAGTTAATACGATCGCTCAAGGACCAAAGGGAAGAATATGGTATAGCACGGAAAAGAATGGGACTTATATTCTGTCATCACAGAAAAGACTTATACGCCATTGTAAGCTTTTGAGCAACCCTTCCTATGGAGGTGATCAACCATTTTATTTACCCGAAATTGACTTTTTTCTAGGCTCAACGGTTAATTCATATTGGGGCAAAACAGGAAATAATTTTCTGTTTTGGAATAACGATCGATTACAGTTTGAATTCCGACAAGATTATTTCTTTGGGGTTGTCACGTCTTCTGCAAACAAGATAAATTATTGTTATCAAAGGCAGAATGGACAGTTCCTTATGTCTCTAGGTGAAAAAGTATTTCACCTTCATTTTCAAGGAAATAGTGTAGACACTCTCCCCTGGTACCACCTCCAACACCTCGACCTCGATCCCATTATATTTTTTGGAGAAGATGACCTTAACCAAGTCTATATCGGCGACCAATCGGGAAGATTGATTGTGCTGCACGAAAAGGGAGATCAGGTTTCTGTTGTGGCTGACCAGGAAAACCTAGGCACCATAAACGCCCTCCACCAAGACACCACCCGCAATACCATCCACCTAGCCACCTCCAAAGGCCTGGCCCAACTAAACCCCCAAACCTTCGCCCTAACCTGGCTAACCCAAAAAGACCACAACCTCCCCCAAGAAACCTACTACAACGCCATCCCCGACGAGTTTGGAAACCTTTGGCTGCCGGGTAATAATGGCTTAGTCCGCTACCACCCCGACACAAAAGCCTTTCACCGTTTCACCACCGCCGACGGCCTCCTCTCCAACGTCTTAACCCGCAACGCGAGCCTGCGCGTACCCGAAACCGGCGAAATATGGCTCGGCGGCAAAAACGGCGTCAACGTATTCCACCCCAAAGACATCCAACTCTCAGACTTCAAACCCAACATCTCCATCGCCGAACTCCTCGTCAACGACAACCCCTTCGAGCCAAAGCGGGACGAAAACAAAGGCAATATCAACGAAAAAGAGAGCCTGACTTTCAATCATCAGGACAACACCCTATCCTTCCGCTTCGTCGCCCTGGACTACAGCGACCCCGAAGCGAACGAATACTATTACCAGATGGAGGGTTACGACGAGGAACGGGTATACGCTGGTACCCGCAACTTTGTCCGCTACCCGAACCTCCCTGCCGGAGATTACAACTTTAAGGTGTGGGCCACCAATTCCGACAAAGTACTGAACGAAACCCCTAAAGTCCTTTCGCTCATCATCATCCCGCCCATCTATCAGCGGTGGTGGTTTTACCTGCTTTGCCTTCTACTGGTCAGCGCCATTATGTACGCCATCTTCCAGTACCGCCTGGAGCAGGCCCTGAAGGTCGAGCGCCTCCGCGTCAAAATATCCAGTGATTTGCACGACGATGTTGGTGGTATGCTCTCTGGCCTGGCCATGCAAACGGAACTACTGGAACTGACGGCCAGTGGAGACACCAAACCCAAACTAGCACGCGTAGCGGAAATGAGCCGCAGCGCCATGTCGCGCATGCGGGATACCGTGTGGGCCATCGACGCCCGCAAGGATACTCTGGCGGATCTCATCGACCGCATGCGTGAGCATGCGGAGGAAACCCTGTCGCCCCGAAACATCCAGTACAGCATCAGCAACGGCTCCCTGGAGCTAAAGCGAAGCCTGACCACCGATGTACGCCAAAGCCTTTACCTCATCTACAAAGAAGCCATTACCAACGTCGCTAAACACAGTAATGGAGACACGGTAAATATTGACCTAAGTGAGCACAACGGCAAGTTGGAAATGTCCATCCATGACAACGGAAACGTTCAGCAGAAAACCTATAAAACGACTGGTGCCGGGCAAAGTAACATGCGCATGCGGGCAAGCTCCATTGGAGCTGAACTTAAGATAGACAATAGTAATGGGTTCAAAATACAGCTGTGTTATCCTTCTTGATTGTATTGAGTGTGTACACCCCATCGCCATCGCACAACGACTCTACCAATCTAGCCATCACTCCTTCCCACCAGCTTTCAACGGGTAATCAATAACTGGAGTAATACCCGCAGGCAAAGTGCCTTCTTCTAATACCGGTGCCTTTTGCGGCACGCGCTTAGGCCCAAAAAGATCCATCAGCGTTGTCGGCTTCCGCCCTTCCTCCCAACGGAAGCCCTCCAGCCGGAAAGCATCGTGATCCGGAATATCACCCATCGGCTGCATCTTGCCGCTCGGCTGACTCAGGAAGCGAATCTTCCGTACCGCCTGGTTTTTGAAGTGCAGGATCATGGCACTACAGGCCGTTTTATTCACCCCGACATAGGCCATCGCCTCGTCGAGAATGTAATAGATGGCCTCGGCGTTGCCGTTCACTTCGGTACGGGACAGGGCCGTACTGTCAAAGAAAGCTTCAATAATTTTACCCTTCACCTGATTGAAGAAGATGAAATCAGAAGTGGTAATCACCAATGCATTACGGATCAGGCGGACTTTATCCGGTGCCTCGTCCTTGAAGAATATCTGTACGGTGTCTCCCGTCAGCTGACTGGTATCTTGCCACAGCACCGGATCCTGATAAAGGGTAAGGACGCTGTCGATGGTATTAAAACCAAGCGAGTCGCAGACTGCCTGTAAATCACTCTTCAGAATCCGCACGTCCCGATAGGCGGAAAGGTAGCGGATGGAGTCCATCGTGATCGTTGTATCCGTTTCGATGATTGGCGTGACGATCAGGGAGTCTCCCTGAAAGGTAGAGTCGATGCGGAGCGTCCGTTGGGTAAGGAGGGTGTCAAAGACTTCGCTTTGCACGGAGATCAGTGTATCCGCCACCATCCACATGGTGTCTTGGTCTAGCAGGGCGGTGAGGAGCGGGCGGCCACGCGGGCCACCGGTAGCGTTGAGGTAGCCCGTGCCTTCATTGTAGCGGGCTTCGGTGGCTTCGATGGAAATATTGGCCGACGTATCCTGCCAGAAGACGTTGCCGCTGGCCTTGCTGAAGCCCGTTTCG
>CALIGP010000402.1 GCA_938021455.1 uncultured Lewinella sp.
ATCTGCGGCAACGGTGTAAGCGCCACCATCATCGGGGTAGTTACCACGGCCGGGCTTAAAGTTAGCCAGCAGACATCCTTTAGAATTCCGGACGTAAGGGCCACCCCATGGGTATGGAGCATGCTCTTTTCCACCGCGGGCAGCGTATTCAAATTCGTATTCGGTAGGCAGGCGGAATTCTTCTACCAGCACATCGTTGTACTGATTCCAAAGACTGGTACGCCAATAGCTAAAGGCGTTAGCCATGTGCCAGTCAATACCTACAATCGGGTAGTTGTCATACGCAGGGTGGGAGAAATAGCTCCGTGCCATTGGCTCGTTAAAGCTGTAGGCGAAGTCACGTACCCACACCAAAGTGTCGGGGTAAATGTTCACAGGCGTTTCCGTGATGTAAGGAGACATACCCTGGCCACTATTGCCATTCGGGCGTGCACGGGCGGCAGCGCCCCAATCCACCTCCTTATAGGTATACTCGTACAGGTTGGTGTTAACCTGACGCTTACCGGCAAAGCTTTCTTCCAACCAAAGGTCAGCAAGGGCTTCATCGGATAGATCGAGTTCCATTTCCCAGTCGATGTTTCCGTTTTCGTCAAAATCGCCCATCATGTCATGAGCGATAGAATCCCGGACCCAGTTAATAAACTGGCGGTATTCGTTATTAGTGATCTCCGTGTCATCCATGAAGAAGCCATTAATCGTAATGGACTTCGGACGTTGGATGAAAGTACCGGTAATGTCTTGATCACTGTTACCGACGTGAGCGGTTCCAGGTGGTACATAGACCATACCGTAAGGGAGAATGCCTTTCCAATCGGGACGATCAAGTACACCGACGAGTTCGCCGCTTTCGCGGCTACCACAGCTGAAAAGGATAAGGGCCAGTAGGGATGCGGCCAGGATGGGGTTGAAAAATTTCTTCATTAAAAGACCCGAGTTTACCTCTGAAAGTTCAAAAAGCAGGACAAAGATAGAAGATTCCGGTCGGCTACCAACTTTCCAAGAGGGGGAGGAAAGTTTTTAACACCGCTTTCATCTGCTACCCGACCGAAACGCACGTTTGGCCGGGCTTATTATTTATTTGTGGACATAAACCAACTTTTAACAGAATTTAGGTGTCTGCCGGTCTATTCTTTTGTCCTGGGATAGTAGATAATTGGTGGTGGCACCCCAGCCCCAATCCGCTTGCGCAGATTATACTTCAGGGTAATTTCATGGCTACCGTCTTCTACACTCCGAAGTTGAGAGAGGGTAAGATCATAGGCATAAGCCACCGTTAGTTTGTCGTTAAGGTTAAAGCCGCCAGTGATAACCAGCGCATCGCTGGTAGGTCCACTGTGACCACGATAGACCAAACCTGCATAAATATTTTCTTGATACCGGAATCTGGCACCACCACTAACTTGTGTTTGGGTACCATCACTTACGGCATAAGCGACCGGGAGTACTTCCCAATTACTAAGTACATCCAATTTTAGTTGGAGGTAAGCGTGGTACTGTCGGCCAAGACCATAATCTAAGCCCGGAAAGGCGATCACCGGAGCATTTAAGTTGCGGGCTGAAATACCACCCTCCAAGGAAGGAGACTGGTAGAAAACACCAAGCCCGAGGGCCACAGACGAATTATTGACCTGATTAGTGGGTAGTAAATCGTCATTATGAATGATGGTGTTGGGGTCTTCGTAATTCCCGGTCGGCGTTCTCAGCGCCGCGCCGTCGAGGCTAAGCTGCAACATTCGGGCGGAGAGTCCTACGGACCAAAGCGATTGTCCTCGCACCAATTGATAATTATAGGAGACGCCAAAACTATTCAGGTTTCTTGCGCCCAATCCGTCCAACTCAACTTCTACACCAAACCCGCCGCTGAGATAGTAGACCGGAAGGTGGGCACTTAGCCGCTGACCAACCGGGGCTCCCTCCAATGCATTCCATTGTGAGCGGTAGGTACCGGTAATACTAAGACTGTTATCCAGGCCAGCGTAGGCTGGATTAAACTGTACCGGATCTAGCCACGGCATACTGTAGCGAGACAATTGCTGTCCAGAGACCATAAAGCCCAGGGTAAGGATTGGCAGCAAGAGTAGTAATCGAAGGCGCATAAGTCAGGGGTTATCGGTCAAGTTGGTCCTTAGCTTCCGTCACCGTACCAACGGGAAGCTGACAGCTTTGGTTTTCACAGACATAAAACCGAAGCTCTCCGGGAAGGTAACGGTTTTGGAGAAGGGATAGGTCTTCGCGGGCTTCCGGAGAGGCCACGATTAGCAGTTCAGGTCGGTAACGCGACAGGAATTGCCCGGCAGCGGCCCGGGCTCCGGGCCCGGCAACGACCAATTCTCTGGCCGGAGCGGCATGAAGCAGCGCTGCGTGCCCCCAGCCACCAAAGCTGGAAGGGTAACGTTCCAAACTACCAGACATCGCGGCCAGCATTTCTTCTCCTCTGGTCAGGTAGAGACTGTTTCCGGTCAGGTGGGACAAGCGAAGCAAGCTATGGGCTAATTGGCTATTACCGCTGGGCAAAGCGTTGTCAAAAAGGTCCAGGGAAGCCACTGGCAATTCACTGCCGTTAGTGGCCCGCAGATAGCACATGGGGCCTTCCGGCATGGAAAAAGCTTCTAAAATATGATCAACAATGCCAGCCGCGCTAGTCAGAGATGCATCCTCAGCGGAAGCCGGCAGGGCATAATCAAGCTCGAAGGTGATATCATGCAGATCAATCGCAGCTTCGGCTAGTGCGGCATAGTCATCTAAGAAAGCGGGGGCTCCCAGATCACCATTGGTCAGGTTTCGGTGCCATTGTCCATTCACATAAAGCTGCTCCGTAAGTGTTTTCCAAAGGCCCTTAGCCAGATTCTGATATTTTTCATCCCCCGTGGCCCGGTAGCACCAGCTCCAGCCAGAGATGAGTAGTGCGTTCCATTGCAGGATCAGTTTATCATCTGCTCCGGGGTGGATGCGGTTTTTAAACTGATAGTCGTGCAGGGTTTTCTTGGCTTCGGCTAATTTGACGGCCGCTACTTCAGTACTTAGGTCAAGGCTGGCAGCAGCCGCTGCCAGTGTATCTGGCCGGTAAAGGATGTTGCTGTGTTCTTCTTCCCAATTCCCGGATTCGGTGACCCCATAGAAGGCAACAACGAGTTCTAGTTGATCGGTGGGTAATAAGCTCACGAGTTCGTCGTAATCCCAGATGTAATACTTCCCTTCCACCCCTTCACTATCGGCGTCAAGAGCGGCGCGATACCCTCCATTGGGCAATAGCATTTCCCGCTGCAACCAGGTCGTCGTTTCAGCGATACCCTCCAGAAAGCGCTGGTTGGGCAGCGCCATCTGCAACTTAGCCATCAGCCGAAGGAGCAGCGCATTATCGTAAAGCATTTTCTCGAAGTGCGGCACTCGCCAATCCGCATCCACCGTGTAGCGGCTGAAGCCGCCACCGAGATGGTCATAAATTCCGCCATCGAGCATAGCCAACATACCGTGGGCAGCCAGGTGTTGATCATTGAACTGCTTGTAGAGAACGCCATTGGCGAGTAGGACTTCCAGCGACTGAGTCATGGGAAACTTCGGCGCGCCGCCGAAGCCGCCGCGACGCAGGTCATAGTTAGCCCTTAGCTTTTCGGTCAGGGTTTCCCGCCAAGCGGTGTGGTTTTCGGCCGTGGGCTCGATTTTAAGGAGACGAGTACTGCCACCACGAATATTCTCGATCAGGCGGTTAGCTTGTTCTTCGACGGTATCGTGGTCTTCATGAAAGGCCTTGTTCATTTGTACCAGCACCTCTTTCCAGCTGGGTCGGTTGTATTTCCTGATGGGCGGATAGTAGGTTCCTGCATAATAAGGT
This sequence comes from uncultured Lewinella sp., assembly GCA_938021455.1. Lineage (GTDB taxonomy): Bacteria > Bacteroidota > Bacteroidia > Chitinophagales > Saprospiraceae > Neolewinella. The sequence goes on from CALIGP010000402.1 coordinate 3,833, forward strand.
CGTCCGTCGGGCAATAGAAAAGCGTTGAGCGGCCAGCCACCACCACCGCTAATGGCCTGACAAGCCTCCATGTATATACGGTCTACGTCGGGACGTTCCTCTCGGTCCACCTTTATACAGACAAAGTTCTCGTTCATCACCGCCGCCGTGGCTTCGTCCTCAAAGCTTTCTCGCTCCATCACGTGGCACCAGTGGCAGGTGCTGTAACCGATGCTGACGATGATGGGCTTGTTCTCAGCTTTGGCCCGGGCCAGTGCTTTGTCTCCCCACGGTTCCCAGTTCACCGGATTATGGGCGTGCTGGAGCAGGTAGGGGCTCGATTCTTTGATGAGGGCGTTGGTATGTTGTTGTGCAGAGATAACGGAAGAAATTAAACGGAGCGACGCTAGTACAGTGTAAAGTCACAACTTTCGGAACGGAAAGAAAGCGAAGATGGTTGGTGAGTTAGATGATAAAGTGGGGGCGAATGCACATTGGGGCGACGGAGCGCGGGTGCAGGAGGGAGGTTTTGGGGAGCAAAGGGCGTGGGGGAGCTCACGCTTCGCGCTCGGGCTCCCCGGATTACGGCTCGGGCTGCGCCCGCGCCTTCATCCGGGGCTAAGGATGTTCGACCACTCCGTGGTCGGGAGTGAGGCTTATTCGAAGTCGTCCTCGTCGCCCAGTTCGAGGCGGGCACCGGCGAGTTCGCTCATGGCGTGTTTCTCGCCCAGACGACGGGTGATCTTGATGCCTTCGGAGTATATTTTCCAAGCTTCAGCTGGCTCATTTAACCGCTCCAGCGTTTTACCGAGATGGTAATAAGTACCGACGTATTCGGGTTGGTCCTGAAGTAACTGCTCGTAGATTTTCCTTGCACCTGCGTCCGCGCCTTCCTTTTCGTGTTCCTTAGCCATTGCAAACCGCAGGAAGGCATCTTTCGGGTTTTCCGCCAACATGGCTTCAATTCGTTCTTTTCGACTCATCCTTTTAGCTTGTTTGCCGGTTAACAATTTTTACAAGTTGCAGGTTGCAGGTTTCCAAGAGGACAGGTTACACCACAACTTGCAACTTGCAACCTGCAACCTGGAACTAGCAACCTGCCACTCACCATGACCTACGCCGAAACACTCGACTTTCTTTTTACCCAGCTGCCGATGTATCAGCGGCAGGGCGCTACGGCCATGAAGAAGGACCTGACAAACATTCGGGTACTCCTCGATTGGCTAGGCAACCCACACGAACAACTAAAATGCATCCACGTAGCCGGCACCAACGGTAAAGGAACCACCTGCCACCTGATCGCCGCCGCCCTCCAGGGCCATGGGCATCGCGTTGGTATGTACACCAGCCCGCATTATAAAGATTTCCGGGAACGCATCAAGATCAACGCTGAGTTC
>CALIGP010000403.1 GCA_938021455.1 uncultured Lewinella sp.
AGAACGTTCGCCTCGTCCGTAATCAGGTAAAGCAGGTTACTGCCAACGTTGCCTTCGATGCTGAAGCTCACGATGTCGTCTACGCCATCACCGGGGCAGGTGACGGTTTGGTCTCCGCCGCCAGCCAGGCTGACGGTACCCCCCATCGCATCGTCGCGGTTGACGGTGACGAAGTTGTCGCTTAAGCTGGAACATTCAGATGCCAGACCGCCGTCGTTCACATTTACCCCAGGGCTAGCCAGTAGTGTACCCGTGTAAGACAGGCCGTAGATGCGGCAGCGGCCGAAGGCCGCTAGGTCGAAGTCGAAGGTCGGGCTCTCCTGTACCATCAGGACACTGCCGTCGTCCGTTGTGGCGATGAATACAAAGTTGGCACCAGAAGCACTACTGGAGCTAACGGTGATAACGTCCGGGACACCGTCCATGGAACAGACGAAAACCTCGTCTTCGCCGGCATCGGTGAGTATCGTTCCGCCATCAGGTAGCTGCTTGGTAACGGTAACGAAGTTCTCGGAGAGGGCGTAGCACTCGGTGGCTAGCGGGTCAACGCCGGCAGTTTGGCCAAGAGAAGCCGTAACCAGTCCGTCATAGCCCAGACCCCAAACGCGGCAAACGCCCACGGGGAAGGTCTCGAAGTTGATCTGGTCGGTAAAGGCTACCCGGATGACGATGTTGTTCGTGTCTGTAATCAGGTAGTTGAAATTCTCCAACGTAGTACCGGTAGAGTCGAAACGGACGTTATCCGGAGAAGCATCTCCGGGGCAGACGAGAATCTCCGTCTCGCCAGCTTCTGTGCTAATGCTGCCGGTAGAAGCATCCTGACGGATGACCGTTACCCAGTTTTCGGAAAGGGCCGAGCAGGCCGTCGTTAGGTCGGCAGTGTTGATGTCATCTCCCTGGCTGGCGATGATGTCTCCGCTGTAGGTTAACCCATACACGCGGCAGGTGCCAGCAGGTACACCTTCAAAGTTGATGGAGCCACTGGCTGGGAAGCCAAGAATTAATCCAGCATCGTCGGTAATGACGTAGGCAAACTGCTCGCCGTTGGAACCCATGTTGGTGAAGTCGAGAATATCATCAACACCATCGTTGGGGCAAACGGAAGCTTGCGTAGCACCGTTGGCAAGACTTACCGTACCACCTACGGGTAGTTCGCGGCGAACGGTAACGAAGTTATCGCTTAAGGCGAAACACTCACTCGCTAGTTGGAAAGTGGTTGCATCATCACCAGCGCCAGCCAGTAGGATGCCTTCGTAGGTAAGCCCCCAGAGGCGACAAACGCCAAAGCCAGCGTTTTCAAAGTTAACCTCTGCACCACCTGGCACAGCAAGGATAATGTTGTTCTCATCCGTCACTACGTAGCTGAAGTTGCTGCCTTCCGCTCCGGTAGACATGAAGGTTACAAAGTCGTCCATGCCGTCTTCCGGGCAGAGGCTAATCTCCGTTTCACCGGCTGCAGTAGCCACCGTTCCGCCCGAGGGTACGGTGCGGGTGACGGTGATGAAATTATCACTCAGGTCGAAGCAGTTATCGGCTAGTTGCGCTTCCGCAGCATTGGAAAGTACGTCGATGGTTAGGTCGCCCTGGTAAGAAAGTCCCCAGATGCGGCAAACGCCAACCGGGGCTTCATCGAAGTCAATGGTTGGTTCTTCCGTGAAGTTCAGGATTATGTTGTTGGTGTCCGTAACGATGTAGATACGGTCTCCTCCACTATCACCAGCAGAAACGACGGTGATAAGATCAGGGTTGCCGTCTCCCGGGCAGGTGGTTACTTCCGTAGCGCCGTCTACCGTAGCTACGGTACCACCTTCAGGAACCTCCCGGTTCACTAATACGAAGTTAGTGGAAAAGGCTAGACATTCAGACTGGTCCATAACGGTCGTGAGGGCATCACCTACCATTCCATTGAATTCTCCGTTGTAGCCTACACCCCAGGCACGGCAAATACCGACGGGGGCGGAGTCGAAATCAACGGACATGGCATTAGGCATTGGCATAGCAATAATGACGTTACTTTCATCCGTAATGATGATGCGAGTTGTTTCTCCCCGAACATTAGTGATCTCAAAGGGGATAATGTCCGGGTTGCCATCCTGTGGGCAAATCCGAACCATCACGTGACCGTTAACGGTAGCAATCTGCCCACCACTGACGGTATTGTTGATGACCGTGATGAAGTTGGTGGATAAACCCGTTCCACAGCTACCCATTCCCGTAAGCGTATTGATGTTTTCGCCTTGTTCAATGTCAAAGCCTACGACTGCGTATACCCGGTATTCACCCCTGCCTGCAGTTTCAAAATTGATCTGGCCGTTGAGGTTGATCCCAAGAACAATACCTTCATCATCGGTAATGACGAAGGTGGTGTTGTCTGCTTGAGAAGACACCATGACGAAATCGTCGTTATCGTCTCCCTGGCAAAATTCGTAGACATCTTGCGGGCTGCTGATGGTAACGGCCTCTCCATTGCTTCCGGCGGGGACTGAAGTGTTAACAATGGTAATGAAGCTAGTGGATAAGCCGCTGCCACAGTTTCCTGTGTTTTCAAGGCTACTGATGTTCTCTCCCTGTTCTATGCTTAGACCTGAGACGGCGTAGACCCGGTAGGTGCCACCACCGGCGCTTTCCAGGTTGATGTTGCCATTCTGGTTAAAGCCAAGTACGGTGCCGGCATCGTCGGTAATGACAAAGAGAGCATCGTCCGCATTGGAGGAAACGTTGACAAAGTCATCTTCATCGTCTCCCTGACAGAATGCGTAGCTGTCTTGTGCGCTACTGATGGTTACGTCTCCACTTCTTCCGTTGTTGACGGAGACGAAGTTGGTCGTCAGGCCAGCACAGGGGGTGGAAAGTTCCGTTGTGGTAAAGTTATCGCCAACCGAAGCCGTCAGGCGGCCATAGGTTGAAAAGGCGTAAACCCGCAGGCTGCCGCTGGGCAGCATGTCGAAGTTTATAAAGTTGCTGAAACCGATCGACACGATGATATCATCAGCATCAACTACGATGTAAGCGAAGGCCTGACGGAAAGGACGAACCTGGAAACGAATCCGGTCCATGGTGTCATCGTCCGTACAGGTGCTTAACTCTGTTTCGCCAGAGAACGCGAGACTGATCATCGCATCATCCTGGCAGCTGCGAGGATCAGATCCAGGCATTTGTGCGGAAAGAGAAAAAGAAAAGGTGAATAAGAGGAAAGAAAACAGAAAAGAGTAGCGATTTAAGACCATCAGTGTAGTTTTTAGGAAGCAGGGAGATGTATTCAAGGTACGACTCCCAAATTTAAGTCGTGAGATTATCTGGTAAATTTACGTAATTGCGTCCGATCACAATAAATTTTATATGTTAGTCATTCACATAAGCGTACTTTTAACTTAATTAAGGCAGATTTGCCGCTGACTGATTTTTTGCGCGGCCGCAGGTGCAATGTTGAAAATGGGATGCAATGTAGTGGTACACGAAACACTGCTTTTTAGCCTCTAAGCCCTGCACCTGCGGTTGCGCCGTCCCCTTTCCTATGATGTTTTGACTGGTTTTTGCTGTACTTATTTACTGGAATTGTCCCAAAAACACTACATGCGTTCTCTCTTACTTTCACTGGTTTTGCTACCAGGATTGGCCTATAGCCAAATGCTGGAACTAGATGCCGACTACGATGCCGAGCGCCTCGTAAAGGAGGTTTTTGCCTCCGGCGAGTGCGAAACGATCTTCAACATCCGCCGTATTGGTGCTAACCCCGATGGGATTGGCTTTTTCTCGGGCCCGGATACCATCGTTGGCTTCAATCGGGGTATAATTCTGTCGACTGGAAAGATTACCGATGCGATGGGGCCTAATTCAGATACTAACACCGGTAGTGAACTGGAAGGACTTACACCAGATCCGGATCTGAGTTTGGCTTCTACGGGAGATATTTACGATCGTAGTGGTATCGAATTCGATTTTATCCCACTACAACCCACGGTGACGTTTCGCTACGTCTTCGCCTCGGAAGAGTACTGCGAATTCGTAGATGAGGCCTTTAACGATATTTTTGGCTTCTTCATCAGCGGTCCTGGTATCAGTGGGCCGTTTGACGATGGTGCTATCAACGTAGCCAGAGTGCCCGGAACGAACCGACCGGTGAGTATTAACAACGTCAATTTCGCCCGAAACTCCGGTTTTTATCGGGACAATGAGTTTCCATCCGTACGCCAAGTTGCGAGTTGTGGAGGTGGTAATGGACCCGGGCCGCGTTTTGACCTGATTGAATATGACGGACAAACGGTCATTCTCACGGCTACCGTCGAGCTTGATCTCTGCGAAACTTACCACATTCGGCTTTTGGTAGGCGATGTACAAGATAGTGACCTCGATTCTGCCGTTTTCCTGGAGGCAGGTAGCTTCGATCTTGGTGGCAGTGTCAGCCTGGAAGGAGACGGTGATTCTACCGGGACTACTGTGGTGTATGAGGGCTGTGCGCCCACCAATTTTCGCGTTCAGCGTGGAGAAGATAGTAATCCGGCCCGTCCGCAAACGATCGCCTACCGAGTAGGTGGGAATTCCACGGCTGTAGAAGGCTCTGATTTTACGGCAGGAAGCGGCCAGGTGGTCATTCCCGCCGGAGAAACGTTTGCTGAAATCCCGCTGGTTGCCTTTGCCGACGGTATGAACGAAGGGCGCGAAAACGTATGGCTTTACCTCGACATTCCCTGTGCCTGCTACACGGATTCTATCGAACTGTTTATTGATGAGCCCGACGCCCTGATCGTCGGGTTGGATGAGGCCTATTACTGCCCCAATGAAACCGCTACGCTAAGTCCGAACGTAAGCGGAGGTGTGCCTCCCTATGATTACCGCTGGAGCTTTGGGAGTAGCGATCCGATGCCGGAGCTTACCCCGCCGTTACCTACTTCCATTCAGTTGCGGGTGACGGACGCCTGCGGGCAGATGATCGATCGATCTATCGCCACCTTTAGTAGCACCCCTCCGGCCCTGAGTTTGCCGCCACAAGATCTGATTGGTTGCCGGAATGAGGAACAATCCATCACGGTTGATTTGCAGGGCAATGCGCCCATCGTACTAACCTATACTCTGAATAACGGGCCGGCCGAAACGATCAGCTTTACGGATAATGGACGGCAGGGCTGGCCGATTGACCGGGGAGGGAATTACCGCATCGTTTCGGTCGAAGACCGGGCTTGCCAAATTACCGTAGACGAAACCCTCCGCGCTGATTTTTTTCAGCCCGCCATTAATCCTCGCCTCGTCAACCCCAGCTGTGCGGGCTTAGCTGATGGTAGTGTCAGTGTTACCCACCTGCCGACCGTGCCGCCTTACCGCTACGAATGGTCGGGGATCAATCCGAATGGGCTAACAGTAGAGAATCTGCCCGCCGGAGATTACTCCCTACGGGTCACGGATGCGCTGGGCTGCTCGGACGAGCGGAGTCTTAATCTTCGGGATCCGGACGCATTGACGCCGGTTCTTATTAGTTGTAACGAAGTCCGGCGTCCGCCGCTGATGCCTTCGGCGGGCGGTGGCCGCCCTCCCTACGAGTATAGTATTGATGGCGTAAACTACTTCGGGGCCGAGGGCTTTGATCAGCTGGAAGTGGGACGTTACTACCCACTGCGAATTCGGGACGCATCGGGTTGTGCTATTGAGCAGAACGATTTCTTCTGGCCAGAAGCAACGCGGAGGCCGGTACGCCTGCCTACGTTTGTACCTCAGGAACTGGCGGGTAGCGCGAAAGTGGAACCTGACTTACGGGTGCCTCCTGATCAGATAGCGGCTTATAGCTGGTATCCGGCAGCGTTGTTTGACTGTGCTAATTGCCCGACACCAACCGTAAGTGCGCCCCGTAGCCAGACGATCAGTTTGGTCGTCGATAATATCTATGGCTGTCGGGATAGCCTGGTGACCTTCGTAGCCGTTGACGGCCGGGTGCCCGTTTACGTGCCTAATGTATTTACTCCGAACGGAGATGGCACGAACGATTACGTCGCCATTTACGCCAGCCCGCTACAGGTAGAACGCGTGCTTTCCTTCAAACTCTTTACCCGTTGGGGCGAGCAGGTATGGGAAGATGAAGACTTTGCCCCTAATGACGGCCGT
>CALIGP010000404.1 GCA_938021455.1 uncultured Lewinella sp.
GGGGTCTACGAGTTCATGCTCAAGCAGGTAACGGATCAGCTCAGCGTTATCTTCCTCGGCGGCTGTATGCAACAGGGTTCGGCCGGTAGTGCAGTCATTTTCCAGGGTGGCGCCTCGCTCCAGGAGAAACACTAGCATCTCAACCGTTTTGGCACTGTGAATGGGCGTACAGCCGTAGTCTTCATCAAAATCTTGCTGCTTGAGATCGCCTCCTTTTTGAATCAAAAAGTCGACCAGCTCAAAATCATCTCCGCCAATAGCGTAGCTGAGGGCGTTTTCTCCAATGGCGTCCGTTCCGTTGATGTAAGCACCGGAATCCAGCATCATCTTCACCAACAGTAAGCCATTATCCGGGCAAGCCGCAGCCTCGGGCAGCTGGTGCTTATCCCATAACTCCGTATTCGGATCTACGCCATTGGCCAGCGTTTGTGCCATCAGGCTGGAATCGCAATAAATCGCGGCCAGCTCGAAAACGTGTACGTCGGTCATTTTCTGGTAGGCCAGACTGAGGTCATTAGCCGTGATTTCCAGATGCGCGACGTTGTAGCCGGCAATCCGTTCGATGATGGGCAGCGGGGTATAATCTTCAGGGGCTTCTTCAACTTCATTGTTGTTAGCACAAGCCGTCAGTAAAAGCAATAAAAGAAAGAGAAGAGATTTTCTGGCGAGCATAGTCGAGAAACGATGGGAAGATGATGAAAAGTTCTTTTGCGCGGCCGCAGGTGCAGGGTAAAGGTAAAAAAGCAAGGAGAGACCCACCCTGCTCTTTGGGTCTTCCCTTTGCACCTGCGGCCGCGCCCCTGCTGAGCTTGCCAAAGTGCCCCAAAAAAAAACTTCCACCCACAATCCCTGTTATCTCCAGCAGAAAAGTAAGTTTACACCAACATGAATAAAAACGCCGATTACCCTTCCATCCCCGTCTACTACCCCACTACCGAAAAAGTCGAGCACACCGACCATTACGGCGACGTTGCCATTCGCGATGATTTCCACTGGCTCGAAGACGATAACGCCGAGAACACCAAAGCCTGGGTCACCGCCCAGAATGAAACGACCTTCGGCTATCTGGAACAGATTCCCTTTCGGCAGGCTTTTGCTGAGCGGATGACGGAGCTCGTTAACTATCCCCGCGTTGGCCCGCCCAGCAAAGTGGGCGATTACTACATCTGGAGCAAGAACGATGGCCTGCAAAACCAGTCTGTCTACTACTACAAAAAGGGGACGTCCGGCGAAGAAAAAGTCTTCATGGACCCCAACACCATGAACGAGGCCGGCACCACGGCTATCGGCCTGCTAGGGTCTGACAAACAAGACCGCTACATGGCCTACCGCCGCAGTGAAGCGGGCTCTGACTGGGGCAAAATTTACGTCCGTGATCTAGTGACTAACACCGACCTGAACGATGAGTTGGAATGGGTAAAGTTTGGAGGTACCGGCTGGTACAATGACGGCTTCTTCTACAGCCGCTACCCGGCCCCCGCCGAAGGGGAAGCGCTGAAGGGCAACAACCTCATGCACAGCATTTACTACCACAAGCTCGGGACGCCGCAGGCAGAAGACACCTTAATCTACGAGGACAAAGACAATCCCACCTTCTACCACTACGGTGGCACGACGGAAGAGGAAGATTACTTCGTGATGTATGCCGCACCAGGCACCGATGGGTACGCGCTTTATTACCTGCCACTCGATGGCAAGAACCTGCCCGCTGCCGCACCGATTGCCCTTTTCCCGGAGACAAAGCAGAAGAGTAGCGTCGTCCACAACGAAGGCAAAAACTTTTGGGTCATCACCGATGTAGACGCCCCTAACTATCGGCTGGTAAAAATTAACCTCGACCAGCCCGCTCCGGAACACTGGACGGAGGTGCTACCCGAAAAGGATAACCTACTGGCTGGTGTCACTACCGGCGGTGGCTACCTCTTCGCTAACTACCTCGAAAAAGCGACCGACCGCTACTACCGCATGAACTATGACGGCAGTGATCAACGCCCCATCCAGCTCCCCGGTCTCGGTGCTGCCGGAGGTTTCAGCGGGGAGAAGGACGAAAAGAAGCTGTACTACGGCTTCACCAGTTTCACCTATCCTTACACCATCTTCGAATACGACGTGGAGACGGGCAAGAGCCAGCCTTTCTTTGCTCCCGAGCTGCAGTTTGACCCGACGGACTTCGAGGAAAGTCAGGTCACCTACCAAAGCAAAGATGGTACGCCCGTAACGATGTTCCTCGTCCACAAAAAAGGTTTAGAACTCGATGGCAACAACCCGGCCTACCTCTACGGCTACGGCGGTTTCAACATCAGCCTGAGCCCGAGTTTTTCTGCGCTACGCATCCCGATGCTGGAAAACGGGGCAATCTTCGCTATGGCCAACCTTCGGGGTGGCGGCGAGTACGGCGAAGCCTGGCACCAGGGCGGCATGCTAAAAAACAAGCAGAACGTCTTTGATGATTTCATCGCCGCTGGCGAATGGCTGATCGACCAGGGCTATACTCGCAAAGAAAAGCTGGGCATTGCCGGAGGCTCCAACGGTGGACTGCTGGTGGGTGCCTGCATGGCGCAACGTCCGGATTTATTCGCCGTTGCCTTCCCCGCCGTAGGGGTGATGGATATGCTGCGCTACCACAAGTTCACCGTCGGCAAAGGCTGGATCCCGGAATACGGCTCCAGCGAAGACCCGGAGATGTTCGACTATCTCTATGCCTACTCTCCGCTCCACAACCTGACGGACGGCACCCGCTACCCTTCCACGATGGTCACCACCGCCGATCACGACGACCGCGTAGTGCCCGCCCACTCCTTCAAGTTCGCCGCCCGCCTGCAGGAAGCCCATGGCGGAGACAACCCCGTCCTGATCCGCATCGCCGTCGACGCCGGCCACGGGGCCGGCAAGCCCATCTCGATGATCATCGAAGAGCAGGCGGATATCTGGAGTTTCTTCTTTTGGGAGACGGGGAGTGCCCTTGCTAAAAACCCGTAACTTTATCTTCCAACCATTCGTTTCTTATTTATGGAAGCTTTACAACTCGAATCCCGGGCCTACTCCAAAGAGGAATACTTCGCCCTGTTGGAGAAATCACTGCATAAACTGGAGTTTATTGATGGAGAGGTCAGAATGATGTCGGGAGGGAGTATTGCGCACAATCGAATCATTGGTAACGTCTTCGGAACATTATGGTCTCAAAAAGGTAGTTGTGAGGTAAACAATAGTGAGAATGCGGTCGCAATAGATCATCTCAACACTTACTTTTCCCCTGACTTAACCGCTAATTGTCACAAAACAGAGTTCCAGGAAGGAGGTATTGCAAAAATCACTAATCCAGCACTTATTGTAGAGGTACTTTCTGAGAGTACGGCAGAATATGACAGAACGGACAAGTTCACCGCCTATCGCCAGCTCGAAAGCTTCCAGGAATACATTCTCATTGACAGCCGCAGGATGCGCGTCGATACTTTTTACCGAGAGACTCACCAATTCTGGCACATTGGTTCCTATTTCAACCCAGACCATGAGGTGGAAGTCAGAACCCTTGGGCTGAAGCTCCCCATGACAACCATCTACGGAGGAGTTGAATTCACCTCTGCCTAATGAAAAAAAAGCCCCCCATTCTCCTCGACCTAGGCGGTGTCACCTTCCAGTCCACCGGTGTATCCAATGAAGTTATTAACTGGACCGAAGTATCGAAACTCAACTACAAATACGCAAGAGAGATGAGTGTCGGTGACGTAGGCCTACCCGCCTTTCTGGCGGACTACAATGCCGCAACCAACCAGCAGCTCGCCGACATGGAATTCCTGGACGCCATCTGGGACACCCTGGAGATGAACACCGAACTGGTCGACTACCTAAACGCCCGCTACGAGATCATCATCGTCAGCGATAATTACCGGGAGAACATTGAGTACGTCGCAAAACGGTTCGACTTCGCTTCCTGGGCCAGCCAACAGTTTTACTCCTATGATTACCACCTCTTGAAGGAAGACCCGCCTTTCTTTGAGCGCCTGATCAAAGAGTTGCCCTACCCGCCGGAAGAACTCTACCTGATTGATGATAGCCCAAATAAGCTCGCCTCCGCCGCGAAGGTGGGCATCGGGGGGATCTTGTTTACGACTAATGAGGAGGTGTTTCGGGCTTTGGAGGGCTTGGCCTAATGGTGACCACGCGCTCCCGCAATCAACTTCCCCGTCAAGATTTCTCCTTCACCTGTCGTAACCCGATAGACATAAGTCCCCGCAGGAAGGTTCAGATCAAAGGTTGTGCGATTGCCTACGGCCCGAATGGTGCGGTGTACCCGGCCGAAGAAGTCCAAAACTTCAATCTCTTTGATACGACGTTTCATCGGTAACTCGAAGGTAATTTCTCCGGATGTTGGGTTAGGAAAGATACGCAAGTCAAGGCTTCTAGTAACGGGTTGATCAAAAGTACTAGTAAGGACCGAAGTCGACATGTTCTCATCGTAAAACGTCTTTATCTTACTACCGACTGTTCTAATTGCCTCCCTGTCAGGGCAAACAGCATCGGGAAAAACCATATCAGAAGTAGTCGTTACTGCTAAGGTGAATTGAGCAACTTCCCCAGGTTTCAAATAGTACGGACCAGTGCTATATATCTCTTGATAAAAGTCAGAAAAATTAATGGGATAGCCCCAGTTACAGGAAAGCCAGGGTACACTGTCGTGCAAACCACCGTCAAAAGCGAACAAGGTAGTATCACTTTGCTCATGATAGCCTATCCCTCCCCGGCTGATGGGTTGCCCATCTGCCCACCTCCCCTGAAGTACGTGATAGTACTCTTCAGGTCGGGAAGGTAGCCTCAACGCTGGCAGCCCATCAAAAAGAGGAAGAATGGGGCTAATCATGGAGTGCATGAGTGGGTCTTCGATGTTAGAAACTTCGTCAATATTAGTATTAACTACCTGGTAGATATTGACAGGAGAAGGGCCGTTGGTAGGAATCGTATCAGGGTTACAAAAATTGGAATCTGTCTTTTTGGAATCATAAATATAGAAGAGATTTTGTGCGGGAATACTACCAGGGAGATCATCAAATCTACAGCCAAGATTCGTATCAATCCAATGCCCTGCATAGAAATCAACAATATCGGCTTGTCCACGATTATAAATAGAATAATCATAAAAAGTAGTCCGGTGTAAATCACTGTCTTCACTTACGGTGGCGTAAGCCATCAAGTGTACTTCAGCCAGAATTGGAGTCGAATAGCTATCTCGGTTAACCCCAAATACAGCATCGTTGAAAACACACCAAATAGCTTCCTCTCCGGCAATCAATGGAAAGTCTCCCTTCCGAGGATCATAGATACCATCCGCATCTTCATCCCAAAAAGGAGCCATTGGATGCGGTGCCTCGGGTAATGAAAATCCATGAATTTCTTCGAAGAACGGATTCCCCGTAGCTGGCCATCCAGCTATACGATCAGGAATCGGGATACTGCCCGGGGTATCAGGGTCATAATCGGATAAGTACTCCTGAATCTCTTCCTGATTCGCTACAAAAAATCGGTCCCAGTCAGTACAGTTTCCAAAGGCAAGTCCATCTGTCCTAAGCGGCCCTGGCAAATAATCAAACCTTTCTACATTTCTCCCATATTGCTGAGCGGAGACTTTTATGACACCATCTGAATCCCTCCCCGCCATCCAGAGTCCACCAGCAAAAATAGCGGAAAGCGTTGTGTCGCCTAGATATTCCTCAGAAAGAGAAACGTGATATTTACCCTCCTGCCCATCCCACCAGAGATCACCGCCAGTCGTCAGGCGAGCACTAACACCATTAACGGCCAAGTCAATAGTAGCAGAAGGTAGCGTCTCGCAATCTTGCGCAAAAAGAAAGAGGGAGGAACCTATCGTCAGGAAGAAACAGAGTAGTTTTTTAAGCATTGTAATAGGTGTAAGGCGAGTTAATAG
>CALIGP010000405.1 GCA_938021455.1 uncultured Lewinella sp.
TTTTCCCCCAGCTGCGCAGCAGCGTGCCTTGAGCCAGCGGGAGCTACTCTCTGACTGCTTGACTCCCAGACTATCTGACTACCTTTTCCCCCAGCTGCGCAGCAGCGTGCCTTGAGCCAGCGGGAGCTACTCTCTGACTGCTTGACTCCCAGACTATCTGACTACCTTTTTCCCAGCTGCGCAGCAGTGTGCCTTGAGCCAGCGGGAGCTACTACCAGACTATCAGACTACAAATACTACCATACTACTTCTCCAACGTCAGCCCCACCGCCGTCCGCGGCTTAAAGCCTTCCCAGCCCTTTTCGGCGGCTACTTCAGGAAGGTCCAGGTATTTTCCGTACTCGGTCTTACCCATCAGTTGGAGGCCAAGGAAGGCAGTGATGAAGTGTTGATTGACGTTGTTCATCCGGCGGGTATCCCAAACGGAGTCCGCGTAGCGCAGGAATTCATCGATGTGCAGACCGGAGGCCAGCGCTTCGGGGGGTGCCGGGTTAGGAGCAACATTATGGCGGGCCCCCTCGTAGGTAAGCAGGTACCGCTCGGCGTTGACGGCTCCTTCGTAAATGGCCTTAATACCGTTTTCGTAGCCGGAGATGTCATCCTGGCTGCCGGCAATGAAGAAGGTCGGCTTTTTAAGGTTGGCCAGTCCTTCATCATTCCATACCTGAAAGGTCTTTCCCCAGGGCGCCAGCGCAACGACGGCTTTGATCCGATCGTCCGTTCCGCCCTTATAGGCGGGGTCTCCCATAATGTGACGGCTGATGGCGGTATTGCCACCGTTCTGGGCCGCAAAAAAGGCGGCGAATTGTGGGTTGTAGCCAGCTCCACCAACGTTAAGTACGCCGTAGCCCCCCATGGAATAGCCAACGATGGCAGTATTGGAAGCATCCGCCAGGCCGGCCAGAAAGCTGTCGGAACCCGCTTTGCTTCGGGCGTCGATTTGATCAAGGGTGAAGACGATGTCAATGGGCCGGAAGTAGAGCGTTGCGGGGAAGGGACCGGCATCCGTAAAGGTGGACTCCTTATGCTCAATGGCGGCCACTACGTAACCTTTGGAAGCCAGGTTCTCCGTCAGGTAAGTCATCAGGTAGCGCGAGCCGGTATAGCCGTGGGAGATGATGACGAGCGGGTAGGGAGATGTCCCTTTTTTTGGTTTTGCATCCCGGGTGGCACGGCCCAAAAAGGTGAAAGGTATGATGGGGCGGGTGGTGTCTGGGCTCTGGCCCATTACCTCAGGGTATTCGATGGTGGCGTTAAGGTCAGCATCGGCAGGGTACCAGACTTCTACCTTCAGTGGGCGGTCGTAAGTGGAAAATTCACCGTCTTTGACGCCGGCGGCTACGTTGGGCTGATCGGGATTGGTGATGGTAATGGTGCGGACACCGACGGCGTGCTCGCCGCGTGCTGACAGAGCGGGAGCGTCGGGCATCAGGTCGCCGTAAATGAATTGGGCGGAGAGAGTGGTGGAAAGTCCGATCAAGAGGAGGAGTATAATATTCTTTAGCATGAATTGACTTTTAAGCACTGGCGAACGGCGGCCTGTTGGGCGCCGGAGCGCGGGTGCAAGGTTGGTTAAGGAGGGCAAGGAACAAAAAAAGACGGCTCCTCCGCAATGGAGAAGCCGTCTTGGGTACTTTTTGTTGCAGCCTTAAGCTGCCGCAAGCAGTTTATTTCTTGAACATACCGCCGAGCTTACCGAGCAGTCCGCCACCGGCGTCCTTACCAGCATCGGTTGCGTCGCCGAGCATATCTGCAGCTTTGCCGAGCAAACCTTCGCCGGCACCTTTGCCAGCATCAGCCGCACCACCGAGCATGCCCGCAGCTTTGCCGAGGAGGTCACCCGCAGCACCACCACCGGCTAAGCCACCGAGGAGGCTACCTGCATCAAGACCCAGGGCGCTCATTACAGAATCTTGGTCGATACCATCGGTATCACCAGCAGCCTGGGTAGCGCCACCGATCTTGTTCATAATCATGGGAAGAGCTACGCTGGAAAGCGTGCCGGCGATGCCATCACTGACACCGAGGGTAGAAGTGATCTTGCTGACGAAATTACCAGCAATGCCTTTGTATACCATGTTCTCCACGAGGCCACCGCCGCCGCCACCGCCAACAGCGCTGGTAAGCATACCGAGAATACCGTCTACGTTACCACCGCTGATGGCACCAGTGATGCCTTCCGTGATGGATTCCTGAGCTAGTGGAAGCGCTTGCTCCGCCTGACCCATGTCGAGGCCGGTCTTTTCGGTGATGGTGGAAAGGAGTTGGCCCTTGGCCATGTCCATGATAGAATCTAACATAAGAGTTGCTTTTTTGAAAAGTTTAAATTGGGTGCTGAACAGACCATAACGTGAGCTTAGAAGTCTTTATGGTGGGACTGGCTAAAACTCAAATTGGACGTTGCATCCGTTCTTCTGACGTTACAACGGCGAAATTGTCACGAATTATTGGCTAACTATTCGCTGGTTTTTTATTCGGCCCCTTTTTTTGCAGGAGCGGCGGCATCTTTAGCCGCCCGCAGGTCATAAATGCCAACAATGAGATCCCCCGCTGGCCGGACCTCCACAACGGGGAAAGCAAAATGTTCCTTGCGGTCGCGGACGTCGTAGCGGGTATTAGGCCAGATGAAGTTAGTCGCCAGATAATCCGCCTTGTGCCAGGCGGTAGCAATGGTCAGCTTAGCCTTTGCCTCCGGTGGGAGAGATTTATAGTTGTCTTTGCAGGGCCAGACTTCGCACTTGATGGCACGGGTCTCTCCTTCGGGGATCTGCTCGGCCAGCTGTAAAAAAGCATCCCGGAAGCCAACACCCCAGTAATCCATGTCGAAACGAACGTTGAGCGGCTCTCCCTGAATAGCAGCGTTGAAGTAAACGTACTGATGCGGATGGTAACGAACCATGTTGACGGTCGCCAGTAATACCCCTGCTCCTAAAACCCAGCTTTGCACCTGCGGCCGCGCCCAATTTCGCTGACCGTAATCATAGCCTACCATCAATAAAAAAATGAAGGAAGGGAAAACAAAATGCAGATGCCGCCAACCGTTATACAGCGTTGACCCCAGCAGAATAACCACTAAAATCGGGCCAACGCCTAGCCCCAGTTGTGAAAAGTCGAGCAATTCATCCTTACTCTTCCACCAGCGGAAGTCACGGAGACTAGACAACATATGCTTCCCCGTCGCAAACATTCCCGAGAAAATGAAGAGCAGAAAAATGATGGGCGTGGTAATGACAATCCAGGCGGGAATATAATACCAGGGCACGTCAAGCGCGCTGATCCGGTTGCCGAATAACCAGACGGTACTGTCCCAATCGAAAGCAGACATCTCGCTGAAGGCAGCGATCAAACGACTAAAGGTATCCTCCCATAAATAAGGAAAGAAGGGAATCATGAAGGCGACGGAAAGGGGAAGATAAGCCGCGACCCATTTTAAGTTTGTACGGATTTCCGAACGATCGCGCAGCATCTCCCACCCCAGAATCAGAATAGTCGTCAGCGGCACAATCAAAGCCGGAAGCCGCGTATTGAGCGCCAGCCCCGTAGCAAAGGCGTGAAAGATCAGGTTCCGCCAGCTCCGCTCCTTCAGGAACCGAAGCATCGTGAAGGTACTGATGACGTAAAATACCAGCAGAATATGGTCTTTAGGGTTGTAGAAGCCGTTGGCGAATATGCGTGGACTGAGCACCAAGGCAAGTGTACCGATTAGTGGATACCAGGCTTTATCCGGGAACCGCAGCCGCAGCGTTCGATAAAAGTAGAGACAAGCCAGCCAAAAAAGCCCGAAGGCGAGGTAGTGCCTCAGTTTATAATAATGGTAGGGATCGTCTTCGTAGCCCAGCTTTTGCTCCAGTAAGTTGGCCGTAATCTGGTACATCATGCCGTAGTTAGACCATTGGTAATCTTCCAGGTCCCATTTCGGTTCCAACTTCTCGTAGCCATCAATGCCCAGCTTCTCCGCGGCATAATCAATGGAGACACGACCGTGCCTGCGCTGAATGGATTCATCCCAGCTGATGCCATAGTCGTCGAGAATCCCCAGACCTAACACCATAAGGGCCAGGAAAAAAAAGATGGGGTAGAGGGGAGAGAATTGTAGCTTGATAAGCGGAGGCAGGTTGAAAGGAAGAAAGGAGTAAGGGATTGGCGTTTTTAAAGGACCTCGAAGGTGTTCATCACGGAGCGTAGTGGAGAAATGAATTCCTTTGAGTGTCCGGCTGTCAAGGCAACAAGCCCAACGCCTCCACCAGCATTTCCCGGTCATCCCCCGCCGCAATATCGCCATTCTCCGTGAAGGATACTTCTTTTTGATAAAGCGCTGCCTCCGCCACGACTCTTGCGTTTAATGCTTCGAGTGACCAAAGAAGCGACTGCCTGGCCCGATCGCCCCGTGGTGGCGATGGCGTAAAGGTGAATACCAAGGCGGGTTTTTGGTCTAGTTCGCCAGAGGAGGCGAGCCAATCAAGCGCGTTCTTCAACACGCCGGGTAGGTTGTGTAGGTAGGCCGGAGTGCTGAAGATGACGGCCTCGGCCGCCGCGAGTTCCTGTCGCCAGCGCAACACCGTTTCCGGCCAGGGGGCTTTATCTCTGCCCGGCTGGAAGACGGGGAGGTCGGCCAGGTAGTCCGCTGTCTGGAAAGGTTGCCCGGACAATTGCCCGATTCCACGTAGGAATCTGGAATTAGCACTTTCGGGAGCCGGCGAGCCGGAGATGAGTAGTAGCACTAATCTTCGTCTTCATCAACCGAGACATCTTCATCCGACAGCTCATCAGGATCGATGTCTGCGGCTTCGATGTCGTCATCGTCGTCGTACTTGTCCGCGTACTCATCTCGGACATTGTCGTGAAGGTTTCCATCATCATCGTAATCGTCATCATCATCAATGATCTGAAGGGCTTCGGTCTTCGTCATCCGAATGAGGTAATACTTTTCTTCGGTCTCGAAGGGAAGGGCGCTTGTCAGCCGGCCGTTGACGTCCGTAAAGCGGATGAGGTTTCCGGAGAAACCTTCCGGATAGCTGAGTTTTATTTGCTCAAGAACGGCATCGTCGAGCTTCTCGTAGTTCTTGATAACGCGTGGCTTAGACATGGGAAAGGGAAGGCGCCAATTGGCACGGTTGGTGGAAAAATAGAGATTAAGATGGGTGAACCAGTGAACATGTTTCACTTCGGGTTACCCGACAATATTAGGGGAGTTTTAGGAAAGTGGGCGGATTTTTTTTCTAAATCGAATGGAAAGCGGATAAATGTATTCCTGTAGGCTGGAGTTTGCTGCGTGTGAATAACAAAAAAAGCGATCAGCAAACAACAAAGCCGGTAAGCCGGAATGCTGTTTGCTGATCGCTAAAATCGTTCGTTACCGAACGGAATACGGTTGCTCCCACCGATTAACCAGTGGAGGATGCTCGTTTTAAAGATTGACTATCCTTGAGCCGCCTTAGCGTGATCGGCCAGGAACTTAGCCAGTCCGTTGTCCGTCAGTGGGTGGTTGAACAAGCTATCAAAAGCTTTGAGGCCACAGGTTACTACGTCTGCACCCGCTTTAGCGGCTTCGATGATGTGCTTACCGGAGCGGATGGAGGCGGCGAGGATCTCCGTGTCGAAATCCTGGATGGCATAGATCTCTGCAATGTCTTCGATCAGTTTCATGCCTTCCCATCCGATATCGTCGATACGACCAATGAACGGGCTCACATAGGTAGCACCTGCTTTGGCAGCGAGAATGGCCTGGCCGGCACTGAATACAAGCGTACAGTTGGTCTTGATTCCCTGTGAGCGGGCCCATGCGAGCGCTTTAACACCATCGCGAATCATCGGGATCTTAACAACGATGTTGTCCGCAATTTTGATCAGTTCACTGGCTTCCCGCTTCATCCCTTCAAAGTCAGTGCTGATTACTTCGGCGCTTACGTCACCGTTGGTAATGTCACAGATTTTCTTGTAGTGGGCCAATACGGCTTTGTCACCACTGATTTTTTCCTTCGCCATCAGGCTAGGGTTAGTAGTTACACCGTCGAGGATGCCAAGGGCTTCGGCTTCGGCGATGTCATTTAAGTTGGCGGTATCGATGAAAAACTTCATGCTGGGTGGTTTTTTGTGATGCGGGGAAGCCGGTACTGACTTTCCTTACTTTGCAAACATACTAATTTACGGCTTGTTCGCTGAGGACTAATCTTCCTCTAATTCCACTGCCGCATAAATTTCTTACACTCTTTTCAACCGCACCGGATACGTCCGTCCACTATACCACTGCGGAACGAAAAGATTGCCATCTCCATCGGGGCAGACGTCGTGCGGGTTCATGAAGGTCTGGTTATCATACACGACGTCCTTAAAGTTCTCCTGATTAGTAGGAGCGGAGCCACCAGGTAAGGAGACGACGTTGAAGTCTTTATCCAGCACCGCCACCATACCATCATAACTCCACCAGCTTTTGGTGACGATGACGGCAAAGAGAGTGTAGTAGCCGGAGATCACCGGACGACAAATCTCCAATCCGGGTAGTTTACGGGTAGACAAATGCTTACCCTCCATGGACCAGCGCTGGAACTCAGCGGCGGAGCGATTAGTGATCAACAACTCCGGCGTTCCCCGCCGATCATCTACCACAATGCCGTGGCAGCAGCCGAAGTGATCTTTGCCGCCGAAGACATTCTTTAGTTGGCCCTTGACGTCAAAGTGGAAAATCTTGTTGGTGCCGTATCCGTCCGCTACGTAGATGTCGCCGTTGGAGGCAACGGTCGTTTCCGTTGGTTTAAAGGCGGAGCCCTCCGGAATTTGATCGGCAGGGATGCTGAGTTCCCGAATGAGTCTGCCGTCCAGATCGATATTGATGACACGTCCGTCGGCGCTATCCGTCAGCCAAAAGGTCTGATCTTCTCCTTCGCCAGCTTTCGTAAAGCCGTGTGGCTCAGTCAGGCCGTGCTGGAAAGAGTCCAACATCTTACCGTCTTTACTGTAGGCAATGACGTTAAATTTATCGCTCACCGTAGAGCAAACGAGCCGACCTCTGCTGTCTAGTACCATCTCATGGCAGTGCTGAACGGGTTGGGTGCGGGGATCAAGATTTCCCCAGTTTTTATCCACTTTATACCGAAAGTCACCGTGGCCAATTATTTGTCTGTCGTCAATCAGCTGTGTTTTTTTTGCGCAAGCCGACAGGCCGGCAAGCGGAATAGATGCGGTTGCTAAGCCCGCTAGACCGGCTTTTTTGAGGAATTGGCGACGGTTTTCTGGCATGGTTATTTGGTATTTGTTTCGCTGGCCTCCGTGGCAAAGGTAAAGCCGGTGTCTACGGAGACTTCAGGGTGAGCTTCTGTAAATGCCCTGACGGCATCCGGGCTAACTTTCGTTTGCCACAGGTAAAGACGCTTAAGGGCCGGGTAACTGGCCAGGTGCTCGAAAATGCGATCATCCACCTCGGTGCCGTATAAATTAAGCGATTCAAGGTGGCGAAGACCTTTGAGGCGCTCTACCGTCTTGGGAGTGACAGCGGTGCCGTTAAGTCGAAGTCGGTTTAGGTTCGGAAAGCGGGCCAGTGGCTCCAGTTGAGTGTCGTCAAAGGGTAAGCGGTCCAGGCTGAGGTAACTAATTTGTTCGGGCGCTATTTCTGCCAGTTTAGCCAGGGCAGTAGCCTCAAGCTGTTTGCCGGGTCTTGGTTTGGCTTCCAGAGCAGGACCATCGGGGTTAAGCGTACTAACGGACCAGTTAAGCTGGCGAAGTGTTTCCAGGTCTTGGGCGCTCACCGCAGGTGCAAAGAGAGTCTCTACAAACAGCCGTGGGCGCAAATCCAAGCCGTAATCGCGTAGCAACAGCTCTTTGATATCTTCGGGGGTGTCTCTGGGGTCTAGTACGGAAAGTGTGTCCGCTCCCTGCTCAATCCAGTAACGAAGTAACTCCACTTCGGCGTAGTCAAAACCATCCCCTTGTGGCGGCATACTCTTTACGTTGTCTTTGGGAAGAGTCACCCGCTTCATCCAGCTGCTTGCCATCGGACTACCCGCTTTTACGGCCGGGCCACCGTCTCCGCCCGCAAATACAAAATGAGGCTCGTCCATCCGCAAATCACCATTTTGCTTGCCAGCATTGTGGCAGCGGACACAAGATTTATTGAGCGCTGGCTGAAGGAAACTGGCATAGAGGTTAATGCTGTCGGTATTAACCCGACTCCAGTCTTTCACGGCAGAGCTGTCCGGCGCATGACCGGCTATTTTTTGAATGGCAACCGGAGCGTGCTCGAACAGATAGGTCTCCCCGTGCGTCAGGTTCCCGCCCTGGTGGCCGGCTAAGCCCAAAAGCCCTGCCACTAAAACGCCGAAGTATTTGGCGGTCTTACCTCCCTTTCGGGTTAGAAAAACACCACTTACGGCCAGTACCGCTACGCTGATGCCCAACCAACGGTGCCACCAAAGTGTGTCGCCACCGCCACTCTCATTGGCTAATAGCCAACCGCACCCGGCAGCCGCTACGGCTGCTGCAGCCCCTACAACCCAGCTGATCCGGATGGCGGGCCGTAGCTTATCCCCGGGCCAGAACTCCATCAGGACGGCTAAGAGCAGAAAGCCAATGGGTAAGTGAACCAGGATGGGGTGGAACCGACCAACAAAGAGGCCGAAATCAGTTAGTAGAATGGTTGACATGTGCAGGTTGTGGAAGGCAAAATAGTAAAAAAGAAGAAGAGTTTCTATCTTTTAATTTGGATGAAAGTAGTTAATCGAAGGCAGCTTTAATCAAGGAAATAGGTGAGGAAGCCCTGATTTGATCAATAGTGGTACGATTACGGTAATCCCCGTAGTTGCCTCAGAAAGCAAGCTGTCAGAATGGCTTTAAGTGGTTTAAAGGAAGAATCACCGTCTTTCGATTAATTTTAAACAAATAGTAATTAATTTATCGTTTTTAACCATATTTGCGGCAACAGCAGCTTATACAAACTTTATGACCCAGGAACTGGCAAAGTCTGCCCTGAAAAAATATTTTGGCTACGACGACTTTCGTCCGTTGCAGCTCAAGATCATCGAGGGAGTTTTTCGTGGGGAAGACGGTATTGTACTGATGCCCACCGGCGGTGGTAAATCTATGTGCTTCCAAATTCCTGCCGTAACGATGACTGGAACGGTAGTGGTGGTGAGTCCGCTTATCTCTCTGATGAAAGACCAGGTAGACGGACTCCAGGCCGTCGGTATTCGTGCGGCCTATCTCAACTCCAGCCAGATAGGCGGTGAAAGCCATGCCGTGGAGACAGCCTACGAAAATGGAGAGCTGCACCTGCTATACGTCAGCCCGGAGAAACTACTCTCTCAGGGCTTTTTTACGTTCCTGAAGCGCCGGAAAATTTGCCTCTTCGCCATCGATGAAGCCCACTGTATCTCCGCCTGGGGTCATGACTTCCGCCCGGAGTATACCCGCCTCAAAGGCTTGAAGACGGCCTTTCCTGAAACGCCCGTGCTGGCACTCACCGCTACTGCTGACCGCCTCACGCGCAAGGATATGGCCGAGCAATTAGGCATCCCTTCGGCTGAGCAGCACATCTCTTCCTTCAACCGGCCAAACCTCAGCCTGGCCGTCCGTCCCGGCTTGAAACGCCGCGAGCAAATTATCAACTTCCTCCGTGAACGTCCCAACGAGGCTGGCATCGTTTACTGCCTGAGCCGTAAACAGACGGAGAATATGGCCGGTAAACTCCGCGAAGCTGGCTATAATGCCGAAGCCTATCACGCCGGCCTTCAGGCCACCCATCGGGCAAAGGTTCAATCAGACTTCATCAACGATAAAACCCTCATTGTCTGTGCTACCATTGCCTTCGGCATGGGCATCGATAAAAGCAACGTCCGCTGGGTCATCCACTACACTTTGCCTAAGAACCTGGAGAACTATTATCAGGAAATTGGTCGCGCTGGCCGCGACGGCGCCAAGGCCGATACCCTGCTCTTTTATTCCTACAATGATTACCTGACGCTGAAAGACATGATCAGTGGTAATGCCAATTCCGAGCTACAGGTCGCCAAGCTCGACCGCATGAAGGAATATGCTGAAAGCATGGCCTGCCGCCGGCGGATTCTGCTCAATTATTTCAGCGAAGACCACGCCGAAGA
>CALIGP010000406.1 GCA_938021455.1 uncultured Lewinella sp.
AAAAGGCAGAGAGGGAGAGAAGGCAGAGGTACGGTCCGAAGTCATGACAAGGTTGGCGTAAATGTGATGTAACCTCTCACACCTAAATCCCTCCCCAAAGCGTTAGCTTTATGCTCCCAGGGCAGTCGCAAGCTCGGATAACGCGGACGCTCGAAGGTCCTTTCAGGACGCTACGAGGTCCGCTTAGCCTGGCTCAAGGGACCTCGTAGCGTCGCGGAGCGACCTGCGAGCGTCCCTGCGTGGAACTTGCGATTGCCCTGTTTATGCTTCTTCCCCAAATGACTCCCTTATGCGTTGGTTACTATTTGTTGCTTTCCTTTTTTCCTTCACGATTCTTTCCGCTCAGAATAATCAACTGGCCCAGCAATATTTCCGGGACGGAGAGTACGAAAAGTCGGCAGAGCTCTACCTGGCACTGTCTAAAGATCGGCCGGATAACAGCTTTTACTTTGACCGCTACATTGCTAGTTTGCTACAGCTCCAGCGTTTTGACGATGCGGAGAGTGCGCTGAAAAAGCAGCTCCGGAAGCGGCCGGAAGAAGTAGCCTTGTACGTAAAATACGGCCAGCTACTAGAAGAAAAATTTGATGAAGCCGGGGCTAAGGTGCAGTACCAGAAAGCCGTCGATGAATTACCCGCCGACCAGTTTCGCATTACGCAGTTGGCGAATGCCTTCATCGGGATGACGAAGTACGAGTACGCCATCAAGGTCTACGAGAAAGGGAGTCAGTTGCTGAAAAAGAAGGGGCTATTCAGCTATAACCTCGGAGACCTCTATCGCCGTAAAGGGGACAAGGAGCCCATGATCAGTAACTACCTCGATGCGGTAGCTACCCAGCCTAAGCGAGCGCGGCAGGTACAGACTTACTTCCAGCGCTACCTGGGCAAAGACGGTTTAAAAGAAGCCCAGAAGCAGTTGTATACCCGTATTCAGGAAGCCGACAGTAAGGAAACCACTTATCCGGAAATGCTCGCTTGGGTGTTCATCCAACTTAAAGACTATAAAGCAGCCTTACGGCAAGCCCGGGCGCTGGACAAACGCCTCGACGAAAACGGAGAGCGAGTACTAAGCATCGGCCAGCTGGCGGCAAACTCCCGGGACTACGAGACAGCAATCTCGGCTTACGACTACATCATTGAAAACAAGAGCCCCTCCACAGCCATCTATCTGGATGCGAAGCGCGAGGGTCTTCTTACCCGCCGGCGGGCCATTACCGACGGCTATGACTACACCGAAGAAGACCTTCGTATTCTGGAGGCCTCTTATCTCGAATTTCTGGAAGAGTTTGGCACCAACCCTGCCTCCGCCCGCATCGCCATCCAGCTCGCTGAGCTGGAAGCTTTATACCTGAATGACCTGGACAAAGCCATTAACATTCTCTCCGACGTTGTAAAGGCCCCCGGCGTCAATATGAAAACCCAGGCCCGCGCCAAACTCGCCCTGGCTGACTATTACCTGATGCAGGGAGAAGTCTGGGAGTCTACCCTACTCTACTCTCAGGTAGACAAAAAATTCAAGGAAGACTTACTCGGCCACGAAGCCCGTTACCGTAACGCCCGACTTAGCTATTTCCGGGGAGACTTTGAATGGGCGCAGTCCCAGTTCGACGTACT
Source organism: uncultured Lewinella sp. (assembly GCA_938021455.1). Classification (GTDB taxonomy): domain Bacteria; phylum Bacteroidota; class Bacteroidia; order Chitinophagales; family Saprospiraceae; genus Neolewinella. The sequence goes on from CALIGP010000406.1 coordinate 1,615, forward strand.
AAAAGCCTCCACGTCCCGACTCATCGCTAATGATGCGCTGGACCTCTCTGTCTTCATTCTTGACAACCTCGGTCTGGACACCAGCTCACTGGCGCTACAAACCTACGCTGACGCGGAACTACTCGTATTCCAGAATCGCTTTGACGAGGCTTTCACCACCCTTGATGGCCTAAAGGAAGCCTTCCCCGGCCACGAACTGGAAGACGACATCGTTTACCTGAAAGCCGACATCTACCTCAAGCGCCGCCGCTACGAAGAAGCCGCCGCTGCCTACCAGCAAGTCATCAGTGATTTTCCCGAGAGTATCCGGCTGGACAATAGCCTCTGGAAACTGGCTGGCCTCTACGAAAAACAGCTAGACGATAAAGCCAAAGCGCAAGAGCTCTACGAAACCTTGTTTATTGATTACAGCGGTTCCATTCTCGCGGTGGAAGCCAGGAAGAAGTATCGGGAGCTGAGGGGCGATGCGGTGCAGTGATTTAGTAATGATAGTAGTGATAGTACGGTAGTAATGGTAGTAGCGGCCCTACCTCCAACTCGCGGCCGCTACTACCATTACTACCAGACTATCTTATCAGGCCATCAACTGATAAACCGCCATCGCACTTACGTACGCTAGTGCTGTCATGAAGGTAAACTGGATGATGGGCCACTTCCAGCCGCCCGTTTCCCGCTTCGTAACCGCTGAAGTAGACATACACATCATTGCGAAGACGTAAAACACCAGCAGGCTCCAGGCCGTAGCGGGGTTATAGACCGGCTGGCCCGTACGGGGATTAATCTCTTCCGCCATCCGATCACGGATTCGGAGTTCATCATCGGCGCTGCCGATGGAATAGATGGTCGCCATCGTACCAACAAATACTTCCCGGGCAGCGAAGCTGGTAAAGAGCGCGATGCCGATTTTCCAGTCATAACCCAGCGGCCGAATGACCGGCTCAATGAATTTACCAATGTGACCGGCGTAACTGGCTTCGAGCCGCTCACTGGCCAGCAGGTCAGCGGCGTCGTCTTCACTGAGGCTTTGCTCCACAGAAATGCGGGAGGCATTCGCTTCGGCCGCCGCCATATCCGCCGAGGGGCCAAAAGTAGACAGCCCCCAAAGGATGATGCTAATGAGCAGGATGATCTGCCCTGCCTCCACGATGAAGGTGCGGACTTTCTGCCAAACCGTAACGCCCACGTTACGCCAGACCGGCGTGCGGTATTCCGGGAGTTCCAGCATCAGGAAGCTTCGTTCCTTACTTTTCAGAATGAGCTTAAAGACCAGGGCCGAAAGCATCGCCGCCAGTATCCCCAGAAAGTAGAGTCCGGCAAAAGCAAGACCCTGATAGCCCATGCCCAGGAACGAGCCTTCCGGCACGGCAAAACTGATGAGGATGATGTAAACGGGAATTCGGGCGGAACAGCTGGTCAGTGGCGTAACCATTATCGTCAGTAAGCGCTCTTTCCAGTTAGCGATCGTGCGCGTACTCATGATGGCGGGGATAGCACAGGCATGCCCACTGATGAGCGCCACCACGGAGCGGCCGTTGAGCCCAAAACGTTGCATTAAGCTATCAAACATATAGGCCGCCCGAGCCATGTACCCTACTTCTTCGAGTATAGAAATAAACAGGAATAAAGCGGCAATTTGTGGTACGAACACGAGCACGCCACCCAGGCCGGCGATAACACCATCGACCAATAAGTCTGTCAGCCAGCCTGCTCCCAACGTATCCCGAACGCCACTCCCGAGGGTTTCGAAAAACCACTCGATGAAGTCCATCGGCATGCCCGTCCACGCAAAGAGTGCCTGAAACAGAAAAAGCATGATGGTAACAAAAATGAGCGGTCCGAACACCCGGTGCGTCAACAAATTATCAAGCCGATCACTCGTACTGGCGTTGACGCCGGTGCGGCGGACACTATCCTTCACGATGGGCTCAAAGGTGTCGTAGCGCTCCATCGTCTCTTCTACCTGCGCGCGCAGGCTGTGGAAGCCGTTGCTAACCCGTGCTTTTTGCACGAGGTGGCGTGTCTCTTCCGGGATGTGCTTTAGCCAGCTGGCATGGTGGGTCAGCAGCAGGGCGTGATAATCGTTGCGGGCGGGCAGCTCCTGGCGGAGCTCGGCCAGCACGTCCCGGGCCAGTGCGCCCGGTTCGTAGAAAGGCTCCTCGGGGCGGTATTTCTTCGGGTTCTGGAGGAGATCCGTGATGGCGGAGCGAAGCTCCGTAATGCCTTCATTTTCGCGGGCACTAACGGGAATTACGGGAACGCCGAGTTGCAAACTTAGACGCTCCACGTCAACGGTAAGGCCCGTTTCTTTCGCCAGGTCAGCCATATTCAATACCAGGATCATCGGCAGGTCGAGATCCCGCAACTGGGTAAATAGCAGCAGGTGCTTATCAAGCTTCGTGATATCGGCGACGTAGAGGATGGCGTCGGGAAAAAGGTCTCCTTCGGGGTTTGTAAGTTCTTGCACTACGAGGCGCTCATCCAGGCTCGTTGGGTAGCAGCTGTAGGCCCCCGGGAAATCGATGATTTCGGCATTGGGTATACCTTCCAGCCGAAGCACACCTGACTTTTTTTCCACCGTTACGCCGGGGAAATTACCGATGCGCTGACGCAGACCGGTCAATAAGTTGAAAAGAGAGGATTTACCGCTGTTCGGGTTGCCGACAAGGCCGACAACAGGGGCAGTGATGGGTGACGTAGTGGTTCCGGAGCTGGCCAAGGAGGAAAGGCGTTTTCTGAGAAAGGGGCTATTTGATCATAATGCAGGCGAGCTCTTGCTTGCGCAGCGCCAGACAGTGGCGGTCAATCTTGACGTACCAGCTGCCACCGAATGGTCCCTTGCGAATGATCCGTAGCCGGGAGCCCGGGCGAACCCCAATATCCAGCAGCTTACCAGCAAGGTTCTCGTTGGTAAACCGATCAATTGTGCCGGCGGTGCCGACATCGAAGTGGGAAGCTGCAGTGATCCGGGGAAAGGGCATGATGAAGACTTTTGTGTCTAGCGCACAAATATAGGGGAACGCGCACTGTTTTTAGTCAGTCTAAATAAAATATGACGGTTTGGTGGCGATTTTTGGGCGCCCCGATAGCTATCGGGGCGGGTGCAAGGGGAGGTTGGGGAGCAGGGTTTTAGGTAGGAAAGCCATTCTCGTAAAGATGTGTGTAAACCGTAGACCAGAGGTCCTCAACCGGGGAACGCCACCTTGCACCTGCCCCGATAGCTATCGGG
>CALIGP010000407.1 GCA_938021455.1 uncultured Lewinella sp.
TGGAATCAATGTAAATTTCCCGGGCGCTGGTGTTAGCCGTCCGGATGCTCACCAGGTCACGAGCCTTGGGGATGGAGAGAATATCCCCTTCTTTTAGGGTTACATTGGTCACTACGGCGGGGTTCTTTATGGCATCATCCAGGTGAATAACTACATTACCGACACCGTCCTGTTCCCGGAAAAGGGTGCTTCCCGGAGGGAAAGCCTCCCGCGTCAATCCACCAGCCTTATTGACCAGGTCCGTCAGTTTGAGATTGTCTCCGTCGAGGGCATATTCTCCCGGGTAACGGACCTCTCCGTCCACGAAGACCGTTTGGATCAACTCAAACTCCGGAGCCTGGCGAACCACCAGGATATCGAAGGGTCGGAGTTCAAAATCCGGTGCGCTGCTGCTGACGATGTTGTAGTTATCGTCAATTTCCAGCGTAGCGGTCAGTGTTTGGGTAGGCTCATTCTGGGTAATTTCCAGGCGGAAGACATCGATTTTGTTGCGGGCAGCCTGGAGTTTTAGTCCTCCGGCGAGGGTGAACAGGTCAGCTAGCCCCAAGCTGGGATCATAGCGGTATTCACCTGCTTCGCGGACTGCGCCGCTGATTCTCACCGTGAAGGGCTCAGCAAATCGCTCCTGGTTGTAGATGGTGATCTGGTCTCCGGGGGCCAGTTGAAGGGTAGCTGCATCCGCCAGTGGGACACGAAGGTATTCGCGCTCTTCCCTGTTGTTAAGTGGCGTTCTAATAATGGTGGCTTCGTTCCGGGCATTCGCCTTTGTACCTCCGGCGAGCAGGATGGCTTCTTCCAGCGTTAGCCCTCCGTCAAGTGGGAAAGGGATGTCCAGCTCTTCGTCCCGTACCGCACCAGAGATGAGAATATTGCCCTGATCGATGAACCGGGTTTGCGTGAGGATACTTAGCTCATCTCCCTTGCTCAGTAACATATCCATGGCACCTGCGTCCGCGCCCAGATCAACGCGTAGTAATCGTTTTGTACCATCCGGATTACGCCGCATCAGAAAGCCGACATCCCGGCGCGCGCCTGGCCTTACGCGGGCCTGTTCAACTAGTTTCCCAAGGGTTACGCCCTCCGTAAACGGGTATTTTCCGGGCAGGAAAACGGCGCCTTCTACGGAGACGTAATTCTCAATCGGATTTTCGATGACGGGTACATTCACCAGGTCATCATTCTTCAGTGCAAAATTTGGCTGTTTGGAAAGATCCACGGTGATGAGCTCAAGCTGACTGTCTACGTATCGGGTAACCCGAATGCTATTGGTTTCTGCCCGCGTCGTAGTTCCACCAGCAAAGCTCAGCAGGTTGGAAAGCGTTTCTCCGTCTTTGAGTTCATAGCGTAAAGGGCGCTCTACGCCGCCTTCCAAACGTACTATCTTCTTAGCCGCTGGCACGTAGATCGTTGCATTATTAGAGAGGAAAAAATCGGTTTCCTGCGTTGGACTCTTCAGGAATTCATAGACGTCAATTTCTTTACGATCCTTGCCATTAATCAACTGAATATTTCTTACGGTGCCTTTCTCACTTGGCCCCCCGGCAGCCACTAATGCGTTGAATGCCGTATTGACGGACGATAGCGTGTAACTACCGTTATTTTCTACTTCGCCAAAGATATTAACCGTAATGGTACGAGCAGCCTGAACCCTAATATTGAGTTGGCCATCTCTAAAAGTATAGAACTGCTTTAGTCGATTAGCAATTAACAGACGGGCCTCTCCAAGGGGGATACCGGCTACGGGCATACTTAAACCGTTAGGTAATCGAATAAATCCATTATTATTGACCGTGAGGATAAAATCCGATTGACTGGCTCCAAAAATAGAAATAGCTATTTCATCCCCAGGTTTCAGGGGGTAAGTATCCGGTGGGATAACATTGTCCGAAGCACGGAAGACATCGAGACTTTTATCTCGAAAGAGTTGGTGCCCATAAATATCACTGGGAACAAGGTCTTCGTTGACGGCCTCAACGGTAACCTCCGAAATGGCTTCTTCCACACTGGCACCATCTTCGACGGCTTCGCTAATCTCCAGGGCAGATTTCGCAGCAGCATCCTGAGCGGCTTTTTCGGCCGCCATTTTTTCTGCTTCCATTTCAAGAACGATAGCTTCCACACGTGGGCGGAATCGAGCTAATTCTTCCGAAGAAGCAGCAGCCAGATCAATTCCCTCAGCGAGTAGTCGACGATTCAACTCTTCCTGATCAATCTCGCGGGCGGCGAGCTCCTGGCGAATTTGGTCTGCTGTAGGCGCAACCTGGGCATACGAAGAGGACGCGCAGATGAGCAGGAAAAAGAATAGTAGATATTTATACACTTGTCATTCTTTACTGTGGAGAGGTGCAATCACCTCTTTGAAAATTATTCGTTTCGTAAACCGGCGGGGGTAATTCTAGCGGCTTATAGCCTCCAGAGTACTTCGCCTTCTTGTAGTTCTTCTCTTGAGTAAATTCCTTTGAGATCAAAAAGGACCATTTCTGGCTGGCTGATCTTGCGGAAGTAGTCTAAAGAGTAGTTACTGAATTTCTTATGAGCAACCGCTACAATGATGGCGTCATAACCTTCCCCGATGGCTTCTCTCATCGGGAGCTGATACTTTTCCATCAATTCTTTCGGGTCGGCGTAGGGATCTACTAGGTCTACACTAAGGCCAAACTCAGACATCTCCTGGATCATATCCACTACTTTAGAGTTTCTTATGTCCGTAACGTTTTCTTTAAAAGTCACCCCTAGCACCAGTACATTACAATCGTTAGGGTTTTTACCTGCCTTCAGCAGCAGTTGTACTAGTTCTTTGGCGATGAAAGCCGGCATTCCATCATTAATACGTCTTCCGCTAGCAATGACTTGCGGGTCATATCCCATGGCTAAGCTTTTGTGCAGCAGGTAGTATGGATCTACGCTGATACAATGCCCTCCCACCAGCCCGGGCCTAAAGGGGAGAAAGTTCCATTTAGTGGATGCTGCATCGAGAACGTCTTGCGTATCGATCCCCAGCCTTCGAAAAATGATGCTTAGCTCATTGACGAAACTGATGTTTACGTCACGCTGGCTGTTTTCAATTACTTTGGCAGCTTCCGCCACCTTAATCGATTTGGCCTGGTAAATACCGGCAGTTATGATTTCCCCATAAATGCCGGCCACTACTTTCAGCGTGGGTTCATCGCTGGCGCTCACGACTTTGGTAATGCTGGTAATGGTGTGTTTCTTATCGCCCGGGTTGATCCTTTCGGGAGAATACCCCACGGTAAAATCCTCTCCGAAAGTCAGGCAGCTTTCTTTCTCCAGAAGCGGTACGCAATCTTCTTCCGTACAGCCGGGGTATACGGTAGATTCGTACACGACGATGTCCCCCTTTCGGAGGTGGCGCCCGACGCTGGCCGTGGCCCCCAACAAAGGCTTGAGGTTTGGGGTCCGGCTTTCGTCTACCGGAGTAGGCACGGCCACAATGTGGAAGTTTGCTTTTGCCAACTCAGAAGGGTCGGAGGTAAAGGTGATACTGCGGTTATGGAAAGCAGTAGCCGGGAGTTCATTGCTGGGGTCAATGGACTGCTGCATTTTCTTCACCCGCTCCGAAGAGATATCGAAGCCAATGACGTTGAACTTTGTTGCCAGTTCCAGCGCTAAAGGCAGGCCTACGTAGCCTAAGCCCGTGACGGATATTGACTTTTTCCTGGTTCTGAGCTCCTGTAAGATTGTGTCAGCGTCTAATGTGTCCAAAGTTTTTTTCACGGATTTTATTTTTCCTTCAGATGCCGGAAGAAAGTTTTTGCTGAAAGTAAGGCAGTGTATTCCTTAGCCCCGTTTTTCGGTCTGTCTTGGGTTGCCAGTCTAATATTTTCTTTGCCAGGGAGGTATCTGGCCTGCGACGTTTAGGATCATCGACCGGCAGCGGCCGTTGATCAAGAAAGGCATTCGAATTACCCACCAGGGCCATGATTTCCTCTGCAAAAGCCTTAATAGTAATTTCATCACTATTGCCAATATTGACGGGCTGAGAGTAATCGCTCATCAAAAGGCGATAAATTCCTTCTACCAAATCATCAACATAGCAAAAAGAACGGGTCTGGCTGCCATCACCAAAGATGGTTAGGCCTTCTCCCCTAATGGCCTGGCTAATAAAAGCAGGTAATACTCTACCGTCATCAATACGCATTCTTGGCCCGTAGGTATTAAAGATGCGTACAATCCGGGTTTCCACCCCATGATAAGTATGGTAAGCCATTGTCATGGCTTCCTGAAACCGTTTTGCCTCATCATATACTCCTCTTGGGCCAACAGGGTTTACATTACCCCAGTATTCTTCATGCTGCGGGTGTACCAACGGGTCACCGTATACCTCACTAGTAGATGCAATGAGCATCCGAGCATTTTTTGCCTTTGCCAAGCCTAACAGATTGTGCGTTCCCAAGCTACCCACTTTTAGTGTTTGGATGGGCATTTTAAGGTAATCGATTGGACTGGCAGGTGAAGCAAAATGCAGAATGTAATCCAACTCTCCGGGTACATGAACAAACTTGCTCACGTCATGGTGGTAGAAGGTGAAATCCTCTCTTGGCATGAGGTGGGCGATGTTATCCATCGATCCCGTAATGAGGTTATCCATACCAATCACGTGAAAGCCTTCCGCAATAAAGCGATCACTTAAGTGGGAACCAAGAAATCCGGCAGCGCCGGTGATGAGTACTTTTTTCATCGCAAAGTCGCAACTTCGGGCGACATCAGTAGTGCTACCTTATGGCAAATGCACAGAGTTTAAGTTAGCAAATTTTCCAGATACATTCCATATCCGCTCTTCTTTAGAGGGGCTGCAATTTTCCGCAATTGATCATCGTCAATGTAGCCCATTCTCCAGGCAACTTCCTCAATGCAACCAATCTTGAAATCCTGCCGCTTTTCAATTACCCGAACAAACTCCGCCGCATCGTGCAAGCTCTCAAAGGTTCCTGTATCCAACCAAGCCGTCCCCCGCTGCATTACACCAACCTCCAGCTCTCCCATTTCAAGATACTTTCGATTGACGTCGGTAATTTCATATTCTCCCCGTGCGCTGGGAGCAATATTTTTGGCTATTTCAGTCACCCTTTCATCGTAGAAATATAATCCAGGAACAGCGTACTTACTTTTGGGACTGGATGGCTTCTCCTCAATGGAAATGGCCCTTTTCTCTTTATCGAATTCAACAACTCCGTACCTTTCTGGATCGTGTACCGGGTAAGCGAATACCCGCGCACCTGTTTCAAGTTTGGCGCTTTCTTGCAGAAGTTGACTAAGCCCTGCTCCATGGAAAATGTTATCTCCTAGGATCAGAGCTGCTTTATCTCCACCGACGAAATCTTCTCCGATTACGAACGCTTGTGCTAACCCGTTGGGTACTTCCTGAATAGCGTATTCAAAAGTGCAGCCCAAATCGCTACCATCTCCCAGCAGATTTCGGAAAGCAACATTGTCTTCAGGAGTGGTGATTATCAATACCTCCCTGATGCCGGCAAGCATCAGTATAGATAAAGGATAATAGATCATCGGCTTATCATAAACAGGCATCAATTGTTTACAAACCCCACGGGTAATGGGATATAGCCGCGTACCGGAGCCTCCGGCGAGAATGATTCCTTTCATAAGAAGTAGAGTTTGAAATTGAGGTTTTTGAACGGGGCGCACATCGCAGGTGCAATGGAAGTTAAAGGCACAATGTAGGCCGACTATCCATACATCTTTTCGTAATAAGTCTGGTAAGCACCACTAGTCACTCCGGTCATCCATTCCTCGTTGTCCAAATACCAGTCGATGGTTTTTGCTAAACCCTCTTCAAACTGCAGGCTTGGCATCCAGCCGAGGTCTTCCTTTAGTTTTGTTGCATCAATGGCATAGCGCATGTCGTGGCCAGCCCGGTCGGTAACGTAGGTAATGAGCCCTTCAGAAGCACCTTCCGGGCGGCCGAGCTTCTTATCCATCAGCTTACAGAGTAAGCGGATCAGGTCAATATTACGGTATTCGTTATGACCACCAATGTTGTAGGTCTCTCCTTGCTTCCCTTTGTGCATTATGTCATCAATAGCACGAGCATGGTCTTCTACGTAGAGCCAGTCCCTTACGTTTACGCCTTTACCGTAAACCGGAAGCGATTTGTTCAGCTTTATGTTGTTGATGAACAAGGGAAGTAATTTCTCCGGGAACTGGTAGGGGCCGTAATTATTAGAGCAATTAGAAAGAACGATCGGCAGCCCGAAGGTATGCCCCCACGCTCTTACCAAGTGGTCACTACCTGCCTTTGAAGCCGAATAGGGGCTACGCGGATCGTAGGGGGTTTCCTCTACGAAAAAGCCCGTTTCGCCCAAGGAGCCGTAAACTTCATCCGTACTAACGTGGTAGAAAAGTTTCCCTTCGTAATTGTCCTTCCAGCTTTCTTTAGCGACCTGTAACATTGTAGCAGTGCCAAGAAGGTTTGTCTTAACAAAAATCAGTGGGTCCTCGATACTACGATCTACGTGGCTTTCGGCGGCCAGGTGAATGACGACATCCGGGGCATAAGTGGTAAAAACGCCCCGAATTTCCTCCAGGTCAGTAATATCTGCTCGGACAAAGTCATAATTAGACTCCCTTTCAACGTCTTTTACATTTTCGAGGTTACCGGCATAGGAAAGAACGTCCAGGTTCACCACTCTGTAATTTGGGTACTTGTTCACCAATCTACGAACAACGTGATTGCCAATAAACCCGGCACCTCCGGTTACAAGTACAGTTTTTTCGATCTTTTCCATTTTATTAGCTTATTTCGTTTAAAACACTCGCTATCCGTTGAGTAGCTCCTCGGCGGGTGAACTGGACAATCTCCTCAGTTACACCAGTAAACATTGGAGTTCCATTTCGATATCCGTCAAAAAGCCTTCGCAATTCCGCTTTCATGCCTGCCCGGTCTTGAAAGTCGCACATAACACCAACACCGGTTTGCACTAGGACGCGCGCAGCATCTCCGTTAGTGTGCCCAACACCGAAAACCGGTCGGCGAGCAGCCATGTACTCGTACATTTTACCAGGCATAATGCCTAATACGTTGGGGGTATCATTGATTAGTAAAAGTAGTACTTGGCTCCTAATAAGCTGACGGACAATCTGCTCATGGGGCATATACTCGATCCTTTCCACACTTTCGGCCAGACCGAGCTCTGTAAGTTGGCGAATGGCAATTTCATCAGTAGCCCCGATGAATCGAATCTTGAACCGTTTGCCAAACTCCGGAAGTTCACGCACCAGTTCAGCGCAAACCTCCCACAACAACCTACTATTCCGATCTTGATTCAATGAGCCAATATGGCAAAGAGAAAAGTTATCATCCAATGGGTTCGACTCTGGCAAAACGAAGTCTTCGCTATCAAAGCCATTAAACACCAGGCCAATGTCCTCCCGGCCCAGCTTCTTCAACCCTTCCGCAAATCCCCAGCTTACGGTTAGCATTCTGTCCGCCTCTTTTATGACAGACTGCTCCAGTTTACGGTGCTTCCGATCCGCCCATCCAGTCAACATCAGTTGATCGTAAAAGTCGATATCAGTCCACGGATCTCTGAAATCTGCTAACCAGGGGATTCCGGTCTTACGTTTTAGATCTCTCGCAATCAGATGAGTGGTGTGCGGAGGCCCTGAGGAGATGATCGCATCTATCTCATTATTCTCCAACCAATCAGTCAGCATTCGTACAGAAGGTCTACGCCAGAAAGCCCGAGCATCAGGGATAAAGAAATTCCCTCGTAACCAAACGGAGGCTTTTTGGGTGAATGAGGGCTTCTCTGTCCCTGTCATAAACCCAGAGTAGACCAGCTCTTTTTTGTCCCGGCGGGTAAACCGTTTATAGAGCTCGTAGGGCTCCCAAATATCCCCTTTCAGCACTTTCACGCCTTCCGGAATATCCT
>CALIGP010000408.1 GCA_938021455.1 uncultured Lewinella sp.
GCCCAAAAATTAGGGATGACTCATGCTTTTAACGCTTATCACAATTGGTGATTACAGCTTAAACGCCTTTTTCACCTTGGATACGTAATCCAATTTTTCCCAGGTAAACGTCTCTACGTTCAGGGTCTTTGTCTTACCGGAGCCATCGACGAAGGTGAGTTTCTTCTTTTCGGGGGTACGTCCCATGTGGCCATAAGCCGCCGTTTCAGAATAGATCGGCTTACGCAGTTTCAATCGTTTTTCGATGGCATAGGGGCGCATATCGAACACCTGTGCTACTTTTTTGGCAATCTGTGCGTCGGACATTTCCACCTTCGCCGACCCGTTCGTATTGACGTAAATATTGGTTGGCTTAGCGACACCGATGGCGTAGCTAACCTGCACCAGAATCTCGTCGGCAACGCCAGCTGCCACCAGGTTTTTGGCAATGTGTCGTGTCGCGTAGGCCGCTGAACGATCCACCTTACTTGGGTCTTTACCAGAGAAGGCACCACCACCGTGCGCTCCCTTACCACCGTAGGTATCAACGATGATTTTGCGGCCGGTAAGACCGGTATCCCCGTGTGGGCCACCAATCACGAACTTGCCCGTAGGGTTAACGTGGTAAGTGATGTCTTTGGTAAAGAGTTTCTGAATGTTTCTTTTCAGCCCTCTTTTGACTTTAGGAATCACGATACTGATGACGTCCTCCTTAATCTGGGCGAGCATCTTTTTATCTGCATCAAAGTCATCGTGCTGGGTAGAAACGACGATGGAGTCTATCCGGATGGGCTTATGGTTATCGTCATACTCAATCGTTACCTGACTCTTAGAATCAGGGCGGAGGTATTTCATCTTTTTACCGGCTTTCCGAAGCGTCGCCAGCTCCTGCAGGATGCGGTGGCTGAGGTCCAGGGCCAGAGGCATGTAGTTTTCGGTCTCGTTGGTAGCATAACCAAACATCATACCTTGGTCACCAGCGCCCTGGTCTTCTGCCTTCGTGCGTTCCACCCCCTGGTTGATATCCGGACTCTGCTCATGGATCGCCGAAAGGACACCACAGCTATTAGCCTCGAACATGTATTCGCTCTTCGTGTAGCCGATACGCTTGATGACGTCTCGGGCTAGTTGCTGAACGTCGAGGTAAGTCTTAGACTTAACCTCTCCGGCCAGTACTACCTGACCGGTCGTAACCAGGGTTTCACAGGCAACCTTTGAAGAAGGATCAAAAGCTAGGAAATGATCGACCAGATTATCACTGATTTGGTCAGCTACCTTATCGGGGTGGCCTTCCGATACAGACTCGGAAGTAAAGAGGTATGGCATGTGGTTGTTTTTTTTAGGATCGCTAAGGTAGGAAGCCCATCGGGAGTATGGTAGTGCTTACCCAAAATTTATGGTGCAGGGGAAGACGCAGGTTGCAGGTTGCAAGTTTCAAGTTTCAAGGTGCAGATTACAACCTGGAACCCGCAACTTGCAACTTGCAACCTAAAATTACTCCCCCAACGCAGAAAACCGGAACCGCTCTACCCCACTTGGAATATGCTCCCGTTCCATAATCGCCTCGATTTGTGCGACGATTTCCGGGTGCTGAGCAGACACGTCATTACTTTCCTGAATATCTTCTTCCAGGTCATAGAGTTCCAGTATTAGGTTACCGTCCTGCATTCGCTGACGCATACCTTTCCACTTCCCCATTCTAACGGCCTGCTGTCCTTTATAGGCGGGAAACTCCCAGTAGAGGTAATCATGCACTCGTTGCTCTTCGCCCTGCATCGCAGCCAGAAAACTGATGCCGTCCCCGGCGGGCGCAGTAGCTCCGGTTATTTCGGCCAACGTCGGCATCACGTCCTGAAAGCCAGAGACGTGGTCACTTGTCGTCCCTGGCAGAATCCTCCCCGGCCAGGCGGCAATCATCGGTACACGGATGCCGCCTTCGTAGACGTAGCCCTTGATGCGGCCATTCTTAGTCTGGAAAGGGGCGGCACTTTTAAAGAAGTCCATGTCAACACCTCCGGTATAGGAGGGCCCGTTATCGCTGGAAAAGACGATAAGTGTATTCTCGTAAATACCTTTTTCTTTGAGCTTAGCGACTAACTCCCCAACCTGTTCATCGAGCGTGGAGATCATAGCAGCGTAAGTTGCCCGAGGATACTGGCAAGGGAAATACGCCTTCTTACGATAAGCTGTTGGTTCTGGTCCGAACTTCTCCCGATAGTGGTCCACCCATCGCTGTGGTGCCTGCAGCGGTAGGTGGGGTAATGGCGTGGCGTAATACAGAAAAAAACTGCTGTCGGCGTTTCGGTCTACAAAATCGAGTACAGCGTCCTGCATTACGTCCGGAGCGTAGTCGTTTTGTAAAAAATCGCCAAAGAACTCATCATCAGACTGGCCCTCCGCCTGCTCCCGAACCTTGTGCGGAGCATACAGCTGATTGTCCAGATAAACCCGCTCATCATTTTCCCACAGATGCGTCGGATACAAGTTATGCGCCTGCCGCTGGCAGTTATATCCGTGAAAATAATCGAAGCCTTGCTTATTGGGTGTCCCCTCAGAACCGGGATACCCTAAGCCCCATTTCCCCACCAGGCCGGTAACGTAGCCCCTGCCCTGCAATACCTCCCCGAGGGTAACCAGAGAGTCCGGAATGGGCCGTTGCCCTTCTAGCTTTGGATCATCAAACATGGCCTGAAAATTCCAGACATCGCCCCGGTTTTTATCTTCATCATTTCCCCTCACAAAAGCGTGGCCCGTATGCTGTCCCATCATCAATACGCCTCTGGCTGGCGCGCAAACCGGCGCACCACTGTAGTGCTGGGTAAACCGCATACCGCTGGCGGCTAGTGCATCCAGGTGCGGTGTCTCAATGAGTTGTTGCCCGTAGCTTCCCAATTCTCCGTATCCCAAATCATCGGCCAGGATATAAATGATGTTGGGGGGGAGGTCGGTCACTTCCCCTTCAAACAAGGAATCACAACTGCTGAGTAATAACAAAAGTAGCCCTCCGGCAAGTAATGCAAATGTTTTCATGATGGAAATATACACTCTTTTACCGTTGGCTCGCAAAAGCATCCACCTCTACCCTGCTACTACTACCCTTTGCTGGCACCTGTACGTTCGGCAAGCTCAGTAACCACGTCTGCGCCAAAAAACAACTGTTCTCTTAATGAATTTCAGGGCGCGGACGCAGGATGCAATGTAGGGCAACAAGGCGCAAAGTATGTCCTCCGGCAGTCGTTCGCCTCACCCTATATTTGTCCTGGAGAACTTTCGGAGAGCCTCAACGTAAAGGATGCTACGGAAAGACAAATTCCCGAACCATGGAAAAATACTGGAATGCATTCATCGAAGGCTATACGGGATACGCCAACTACTTGTATCAGGAAATAACCCACCCATCCTGGAACAACTATTTCTACTGGTTGATCGCCGTGTCTTTATTTTTCTTCCTACTCGAAGTCGTCATTCCCTGGCGTAAGCAGCAGCCCGTTTTTCGGAAAGATTTCTGGCTGGATGGCTTTTATATGTTTTTCAATTTCTTCCTCTTCTCGCTCATCATTTACAGTGCGGCCTCCAACGTAATCGTCAATCTATTCAACGATGGAATCGCCTGGGTTACTGGCGGCTTCAACCTGCAAGCCAATAATCCGCTCAATAACCTTCCCATGTGGGGCATTCTCCTGATCGGCTTTCTGATCCGGGATTTCGTACAATGGTGGATTCATCGATTACTGCATCGCTCCGATACTTTATGGGAGTTTCACAAGGTCCACCACTCCGTGGAAGAGATGGGCTTTGCGGCGCACCTGCGTTATCACTGGATGGAAAACGTGATCTATCGCACGTTGGAGTACATCCCCCTGGCACTACTGGGTATTGGGCTCTATGACTTCTTCATCATCCATATTTTCACCCTGGCCTGGGGCCACTACAACCATTCAAACATTAGCGTTAGTGGATACGTCACCGGCGGGATCCTTGGTACTTTACTGGGCATTATTGCCGCTAATGGTTTTCTGGACATTACGGTTTTTAACGCGCCCGGTCTATTGACAAAACTGGGTATTATCATCGGCTTTACCGCTGCAGGAAGTCTGCTACTCGGTAAGCTAATGAAGTATCTTTTCAACAGTCCGGAAATGCACATCTGGCATCATTCTTACAACTTACCCGAAAGCCGGCATTTCGGAGTCAACTTCGGTCTAACGCTTGCCATCTGGGATTACCTTTTCAGAACAGCGTATATTCCGCACGATGGTCAGGACATCAGGCTCGGTTTCCCCGGTATTGAAAAATTTCCACAGGATTTCACCGGTCAGATTACTCACGGATTTAAGGATGGGAAAATGACTGACCCCTCCATCATTGACCAGCTATAAGCATTTAAATTTCCACCCGGCACTATCCGCCAATCAAGTCGAAAACCATGCCCGATAAAAAAGTGACCGGACTGCACGAGCTCTACGCGCAAGACCCCGTTGAAGCTGATAAGCAGCTTTGGGGCAGAACGAGCGATCCCGTCACCCGACGTGGCTTCCTACAGAAAAGTGCCCTGACGGCCCTTTCCATGGCGCTGGGTTCCCAAATGGTATTCGCTGAGCACTTCCCTGCGGGCATGATTCCTGCCGGATTAGCCAACTCAGATCTCCCCTTTAGCTTACCGGGTAAACGGGCCGGCCTGGTGGTACTCAACGATAAACCCATCAACGCAGAAACACCACCTCATCTACTGGATGATGAGTTAACGCCTAATGACTTGTTCTTCGTCCGTAATAACGGTATTCCCCCGCAAGACATCGATGTGTCCAGTTGGACGCTAACCATTGAAGGGGAGTCTGCCCAGCAAAAAAAGACCTATTCCCTTGCTGAGCTGAAGTCAACATTCGAGAACGTCACCTATAACCTGACGCTGGAGTGTGGGGGCAACGGGCGTTCGGAGTTCAACCCGCCGGCGAAAGGCAATCAGTGGTCCACCGGCGCCGTTGGCTGCGCCGCCTGGACGGGTGTTCGCCTCCGCGATGTCCTCCAGGATGCAGGCGTAAAGAGCGACGCCGTCTACGTGGCCTACTACGGTAAAGACACCCACCTGTCCGGTGAGGCTGATAAAGTGGTCATCTCTCGGGGTGTTCCCATCAAGAAAGCCATGGAAGAAGAAAGCCTCATCGCCTGGGCGATGAACGGCCAGGACATCCCGCTGCTCAATGGTTATCCGCTACGGCTCGTATTTGGTGGATTCCCCGCTTCTTGCTCTGGTAAATGGCTATCCAAAATTGTCATTAGAGACCGCGTTCATGATGGGCCAAAGATGACCGGACAGTCGTACCGCGTTCCCTGCAAGCCGGTTGCGCCCGGCACGAAAGTGCCCGACGACGAAATGTGCATCATCGAAAAAATGCCCGTTAAGTCTTTGATCACCTACCCAAAAACAGGAGCAATGATCAAGCGGGCTGCCAGACTTCCCATTCGGGGCAAGGCATGGACCTCCGCAGCTAGGATTAAGACCGTCGAATACTCCATTGACTTCGGCTCTAGCTGGAACCCCTGCAACGTGAAAGTACCGACCAACCGCTACGGCTGGCAGGGATTCTTCGCCTCCGTGTCTTTCCCGAAAACCGGCTACTACGAAGTCTGGGTGCGGGCAACCGACATTAAAGGAAACGCACAGCCCATGCTACTCCCAGGCTGGAATCCAAGGGGCTATCTCAACAACGCCTGCCACCGCATTGCCGTAAAAGTATCCTGAGTATGAGCGTACGACCTAACCTACTGGGTGCTTTGTTGGCGATACTGAATTTAGCCCTGATCATTTTCGTTGGCGCGTTCCTGTACCTACTCTTTGGTGACAACCTCGTGGAGACCTATCGGAATCAACCTGTCCCTATGGATCAGGCGACCTATCGCTCAGCCGGTGGTAGGAACAGCGTCGATGCGGAGGAGGAAATCGTCAACGGCATCCACGTCCAATCCGGGCTTATTTATGCCGAAGGCTTTGACATCGTCCGCGGCAACTGCACTGCCTGCCATTCAGCTAAGCTGGTCACCCAGAACCGCGCTACCCGCGAAGGATGGACGGACATGATCCGATGGATGCAAGCCAAGCAGGGGCTCTGGGACTTAGGCAAAAACGAATCCGTCATCCTTGACTACCTAGCTACGAATTACGCCCCGGAAGACATTGGTCGCCGGGCTAATATTAATGTAGAGGAGATTGAATGGTATTTGCTGGATTTGGAAGAATAGTAGTAGTCCTACTCTTCTACCCTCTTCAATAAATTCCGCGCTTCAACATTGGCCTCATCCATTTTAAGCGCTTTTTTCAAATGCCAGATCGCTTGTTCTTTTTCCTTTTCATAATGAAAGCTTCTCCCGAGTATAAAATGCAGATAAGAGGATTCCACATTATCTGAAATCAGGCGTTCTGCTACCTCAATCACTTCTAACTCCCGGCCCAGGTTGCTCAACATACCGATGGCACTTTCCCAATCTTTGATGCTAAAATGCTCAGGTTTTATTATCGACTTCAATTCTGGGTGCTCTCTTAACACATAAAAAGCGGGTAAATAGACGGTCCATTTTGGGTTTTCGGCTAGTCCCTTTTTGATCCACCTTACGGCTGCATCTTCATTATCCATTATGATATTGGCAGTCGCCACCCTGGGGTACATTCCGGTCCAACCATCCAGCATCACTTGGGCTTCCGATAGTTTCTCCTTAGCCCTTACCTTATTCCCTGCTCGATTGGCATAGAGGGCTTGGTTTAGCCTTATCCGTCCATAATGGTAATTCATCAGGGTTTGTAGTTCTTCAATTGGCCGTTTAGAGTTATCTACTCTAAGATCAATTTGATTAAACCATTCGTTATCCGTCCCCTTCACAACGACGGCGGCAGATTGCTTGCCCGAGACCTGCCCACCGGCTCTCTGCCCCGCTACAAGACTGGCTAACAACCTTTCCGCCAAGGTACCGGCAGCCTTTTCGAAGGCAGTCGACATGCTTTTAAGTACGCCTTCGGCCAGCTGATTCCCCATAACCACATAGCCTTTGCCCAGCATTTGTGAGGCCTCCCCTTTCCAATACTTTAACGAGGATCCCGTAAAAGCAAATACACTTCCCCGGGCGTCGATCCCTGAAACCTGTCGGTAATTAGCTTCTTCATCTTTATCTCTTACATCAAGAATAGACTTCTGAACCGTTTTTCCAGATTGCAGGTTTTGTAGCCCAATAAGCCCATATGCAGGTTCGGTTTCAGCAATTACCGAGAAGCCTCCAACACCAGGCTCCAGATAGATAGTCGAATTGCCAACACATATGTTATTCGTCGCAACTGCTATTCCCCACTCCTGAGTCTCCTCATCGTAGGCCAGTATTGAAAATGTTGAATTGATGTCTCGTTCCAATAGAAGACTAGGTAGATTCTGGCCTTGAGCCATCAGCGACATTACCACCAGGGTAGGTAGCAGAACATATTTAAAGTCTCTCATAGTAGCCTAGAATTCTTGCTTGCATGGCGTTCTTGCCACTACTACCAAATACGATGGCTTCTTAAAGAGGTTGCACCAATAAGCTTGAAAAAGCAAACCGTGCACCAATACTGTTGGCGAGAAAAGGTCGAATCATTGGGGCCAGAATAGAAAAAGGCCGTTGTCTTACGACAGCCAACAATCGTTAGGCCGCCAGGATGCCGCTAGCGCGGGAAAAAGTCCGAACCGATGAGGGTCAAATAGAAAAAGGCCGTTGTCTTACGACAACGACCTTTTTTCGTCGGGGTACCAGGATTCGAACCTGGGGCCTCCTGCTCCCAAAGCAGGCACGCTAACCGGACTGCGCTATACCCCGAAGTGAACCGAAGTTCACATTTTAATTTGTGGCGGAGACGGCGGGATTCGAACCCGCGGTACCCCGTTAAGAGTACGTCGATTTAGCAAACCGGTGGTTTCAGCCACTCACCCACGTCTCCGGGTGTAAAATATGTAGTATCCTCTGGCCATTGCTCAAAGGGGAGATGATTTAGCAAACCGGATGGTTTACCTACGGTGGTCGCTGCGTTCTGCTCAGCCACTCACCTCTCCACATTAAAACTGCTTTGCTAACAACCTTTTGCAGCACAGAAGTTGCATTTGGGCATGCGTTACTTCCTTAAGCGGTCGCAAATTTACGCTATTCCTATCTACATAGGCAAGCTTACTTGATAATAAATGAAAAGTAATTTGAAAAAATTCTCATTAGGCTACGTTTAATCTTGATTCATAGAAGGTTAACTCAAATTAAGGAGTAAAATTTACCGAAATATTTAATTCCAGTGCCTCTCAGCGGGAGAGCCTTCGTTGAATGTTATAAGCATTTAACCTAGGGTGCTCCGTCGGTCTAGTGATCAGCCTGGCGGATTTTGCCCACAAAACGCGGAGCGTTTTTCAAAGCCCCTCCCCCGTGGGGAGGAGTTGGGGAGGGGGTTTAAGTCAAGCCCGAGCGACTGCAGCGAGTCGAGGGGTACACCCAGGGGCTTTCAATAATAGTTGACAACTTAGGTGAACTATCCAAACTCACTCTCCATACTTGGAGTTCCATGATTCGCTGCGTATAGAAAGTATACCTCGATCTGCAAAAAATGTTGATCGAGTACGAGTTATAAAATTATTAGTATCCTTCTCTTGATAATCAAGTTTTTCAAAACTTCGATCAAGAAGTAGAAGCTTAGCGTTCTTGTCAGACATCCCTCTTGCCAATGCCCAATTACTCAACCATACTCGTGCTTGGGCATTTGTTAGATTTTGAATTCGCAACTCAAGCCCAAAACTCTCATAAGCCATATGTGTAACAAATTGATTCCCATAAGAATCAGACTGAACAGTCATACCTACTTGATTGCCTCCATCGTATGGAAATTCAAGTGTGCCAGAAAGATTCAATGTACGCTTAGCGTACTGTTCTAGATGTTCTCCTTCCTTAAACACCCCCACCGGACTCAAATAAGCATCAAACACCCACCCACGGCCAATGTCCGACCCGATAAACGTCCATTTCCCCGAGAGTCCATCGATGACGGTTTCTTCTTCCTGTTGCTGGAGGATGCCCAGGCTGGCGCCATACTCCAGCTTCCCGACGACCGCTGAATCCAGGCTGGGCGCTGAGCGGATATTCAGCCCGTTCCAGGCATTAGCGAAATGGTAGGGCCTGATCACCGTCGGGTCATACCACTGATCAAAGGCCCGGTTGAGGGCCTCGTGGAGGATGGTGTTGTGGTCTTCGGCCGGGAGATGGAGGAAGGTGGCGTCCGTCCGGCCTTCGAGCAGGCGGGCGAGCTTTCGGGAGCCGTTGACCATGACGGGGTATTCCGTGCCGGCGGAGAGGAAAAGCCGTTGGGGGAGATCCGTCAAAGCCGACGTTAATGAGTCCATACGTTGATAGAGCCCTTCGCGGTCCCACCAGAGAGAAGGGCTAATGATGATGTAGTCGTCGTAGTGGCCGGGGTATTTCAGCAAGACTTCCGTAGCCAGGAGGCCGGCGAGGGACTGCCCGACCAGGGTGCGATGATCAGTAGTCCGGAAGGTGGTTTCGGTCCAGTTCGTCAATTCTTTTTGCAAGAATTCGATAAACCGGGCAGAACCGCCGGTAGTCGGAAAGTCCGCCCGATCACGCGGATCCGAGCTGGGGTAAGTCATATCCCGTTTTCGGTCGGTGTTGGCAATCCCGACGAGGATGGTCGGCGGCATCATGTGGTGATCCTGATAATAGCGAACGAGGCCGGCGACGTGGAAAAAGTCTTCGTTCACGGCGCCGTCCAGCAGGTAAATGACGGGGTATTCTTTAGCCGTAGAATCGGCGTATCCCCGGGGCAGCAGAACGTTGAGCACCCGGTCTTCTGCCAGCGTTGACGACGGCAAGGTGTATTGCTGCCCGAAGGTGACATCCTTTTGGGCGCGGACGCAGGTGCCGAGAATAGTTAACAAAAGCAGGGTTAGGAAGCTTCGCATACGGTGGGCCATGTTAAAATCCGGAGGGCTTAAATTTGGTCTCGCAAGGTAGCGTTTTGAGCGTACACCAATGCCTATTCTCATGTTACGTTCATTGCTCCTATTTACCCTCCTTTGCACCTGCGGCAGCGCCTGTTGCCTTAGTTGCCGTTACACTCGCGCAAGCGCTCGGGTATTTCGGAGCGGAGCTCCTCATCCGAGGCCGTCCATTCCCCTTCAACCGTCCCATCTTTTTACGAATTATCCCCGGATGAGGTACTGTGGACAGTACCAAGGATTTTTCTCCGAAAAATCTATCTTTGAGTAAGAAATGGAAGTTCCTCTTTGGAGGATGCTATCCCGTGTACCTCTAGACTAGTTCTAGGGGTACTTTTTTTTCTGTTGAC
>CALIGP010000409.1 GCA_938021455.1 uncultured Lewinella sp.
ATCCTTAGCCCCGGATGTAGTCGCGCAGCGACGGAATCCGGGGTAAGGATGCAATGTTTTTGCGCGGCGCTAAGCGCCGCAATCGCCAAGACAAGCTCTCCTTGCGTGGGGTAAAGCCCGCTTTGCGGTCTTCACCCCACGCTAAGGATGTTTGACCACTCCGTGGTCACCGGATTACTAATTAAGCAACGAAAATCAATGACTAAAAACCTCCCCCACTACCTCATCATCGGCGCCGGCTCCGCCGGCTGCCTGCTGGCCAACCGCCTCTCGGCGGACCCCGCCCATCAGGTACTGCTGATCGAGGCCGGAGGGCCGGTACGTAACCCCAACATCGTCATCCCGGCGGGCTACCCGAAGCTGCACCGGACCTCGGTAGACTGGGGCTACTGGTCAGAGCCCCAGGAGCAATTGCTCAATCGTAAAATATACCTGCCCCGCGGCAAAGTCTTGGGCGGCAGCAGCTCCACCAACGCCATGGCCTACGTGCGCGGCAACCGCGCCGACTACGACGACTGGGCCGCCCTAGGCAATGCCAGCTGGGGCTACGAAGACGTGCTGCCCTACTTCCGCAGACACGAGCACAACGTCGACATTGAAAATGATTTCCACGGTCGGGAAGGAGAGCTCAACGTTGAATTCCCGAGCCGCTACCGCTCGCCCTTTGCAGCGGCCTTTGTGGAGGCTTGCGCAGAGACCGGTTTTGATCGTAACGACGACTACAACGGCGCGCAGCAAGCCGGAGCCGGTCTCTTTCAGTTCACGATCAAAGATGGCAAGCGACACTCCGCCTACAGCGCTTTCCTGAAGCCGGTGATGAGTCGGAAAAATCTGACCGTCCTGACGAATACCCAGGTGAGCAAAATCCTGATTGAGTGCGACCGCGCCATCGGCGTACTGGCCGGAAAGCCGGGGAAGACCCCGCAGGAATTTCGGGCCAGCCGGGAGGTTATCCTCTCCGCCGGGTCCTTCGCCTCTCCCCAGCTACTGATGCTCTCCGGCATTGGTGAGCGGGAAGAATTGGGGCTCCATGGTTTGGAGTGTAAGCGAGATTTGCCCGGAGTAGGCAAGAACCTTCAGGATCATCTGTTTGTGCCCATCGGAGCGCTGTCTCACCAGCAGGAAGGACAGAACCATTACGTACGGCCGGTGGCGATGGCTCGGGCGGCGCTGGATTATTTGCTCTTAGGCAAGGGGGTTTTCAATAGCTCACCGCTGGAGGCGGTGGCTTTTGGGTCCACCTCTCTCAGCCCGGATCGGGTAGACTACCAGTTTCATTTTTCCTCTTTCCACGTTGGGGAAGGCTATGACTCGGATTTCCACAACTATAAGACTTTCCCAACAGACGGTGACGGGTTCAGTATCCTTCCTTCGCTACTACGGCCTAAAAGCCGGGGCACCTTGCACCTGCGCTCCGGCGCACCAAAGGACCACCCCGTCATCCAACCCAACTTCTGCGCCCACGAAGATGACCGGAAAGTTCTCCTCGAAGCCACCAAAAAAGCCCTGGAAGTGATGAAAGCCTCCGCCTTTAGCCCTTACCTCAAACGCCGCTTCTCCCCGCCCAACGTCAGTTCCGATGGTGCTATCTGGGATCACATCCAGCGGCAGGTAGAAACGATCTATCACCCCGTAGGTACCTGCAAAATGGGCCATGATGACATGGCTGTCGTAGACGATCATTTGCGCGTAAACGGCATCGGTGGCCTGCGCGTGATCGACGCCAGTATCATGCCCACTATCGTGAGTGGGAACACGAATGCGCCGGTGTATATGATTGCGGAACGGGGGGCGGAGATGGTGGTTGCGGCTTCAACCGGCAGCTAGAAAGACAACTTTTTATTGGGGAGAAAGCGTTATCTTGCTGAAGAATAACGAACTAAAAATATGGTTGCAGAACAATCAATTTTGGGAAGACTTATCGATTTTCTGAGTAGCCAGCCTACCGATCAGGAAATTATTGCCATTAAAGCAACAGAAGAAGAAGAAGAGCGTGTTGATCATCTTGCTGCGCAAAAAAACGAAGGTGTCATTTCAAAAGCAGAAGACGAAGAGTTATATAATTCACTGCTAGCTGAGTATATAATGGGTATTGCTAAAGCGAATGCCTATGGAAGGCTGAAAAGAGCTGAAAATTGAAGAAGGAGATTATACCTAAAGGTTTGAGAAAAGAAGTAGCCGATCGTGCTAAAGACAGGTGTGAGTACTGCCTTATGCCGTCTGCATTAGCTACGTATAAACTACAAGTAGACCACATAATACCTGAAAAGCAAAAAGGCCCTACGACTTCAGATAACCTTGCGTTAGCATGTAAACCTTGCAACTGTAAAAAGGGCTATAGTGTGGTTCGATATTACTACGAATCTAGTAAGGCAGTTATGCTTTATAATCCTCGTAAACAGGCTTGGGCTGACCACTTTGAACTTTTGAACTCTGGAGAAATAAAATGCTTGACTGAAACGGGGACTGCTACGGCTGAGGTTCTTGATTTCAACATTCAGGCTAGGATTGAATTTCGTGAGCGGATGATTAGTAATGGGTTGTTAGATCTGCGGGAAGGTCCACCAGGCTAATCTTTTACCATCACTACTCTTGTACCCCACCGGCCTGAGCTCTTATCATAAACACGCAACAAATAAAGACCACTTGAGTAATTGCTCACGTCTATATTAAATTCATTGCCCTCATAAGTGACATCCAGGATCATCTGCCCGGAACTGGTGATGAGCGAAACGGAATAATTTCCCGTAGGGGTATTCAATAGCACCCTTCCTGAAGCGGGATTAGGGTAAACCAATAATTCACTAGCAGGTATTTCCAAGTCATCAGTAGCAACTGCTGGATCTTGGGTGCAGAAAAGTACGACTTGGTCCGGATTGTTCTCCGGGTAATCTCCCGCAGGATTGTACCGCCATAACTCTTTGCCACTTAGGCCATCATTGGCGGAAAAGTAAAGGCTTCCCTGAAAAGTATAAAGATGGTCGACTCCGGCAAATGCTGCTCCCGGATTTATGTCCGCTACCAAAACGGTTCCCTCTTCTGTTCCATCCGTACGATAAAGTTCTCTGCCAAACTCAGCTGTACGGGCAGAAAAGTAGACTAGACTATCTAATAAGGTTACATCAGAAGGGTAAGCACTTTCCTGTCCGGGATTAAGGTCTACTAATAGTCTGGCCTCTTCACCGGGGGCGTCGATTACCCATAGTTCATTCCCGTCTTGTTCTGTTTCTGAGGCGAAATAGATTTTTCCTGCGGCTACGGTGAATGCGTTATCAGCGACCAACAGCAGGTCTTGCCCGAAAGAATGTACCTGTTCAACTTCCCCACTGGGATTTATGGAAAACAGGTAATTAGACAAGCCGAATTCGCCCGTAAAATAGACCAGCTCTCCAAATTTAAAATAATTTTTCGCCCGCGTAATACTGGCAAACGCTCCTTCTTCAATCATTTTCACGGTACCGTTTTCTGTTCCATCAGAAATATGCGGCACTCCTCTGTCATTACCGATCTTAATAGAAAAATAGGCCAGCCCGTCGATCACCTTTAAGGAAGAAATGACGAAATTAAAATTCGTAGGGTTAACATCCTTGATTACGTAAGTGCCTTCGGTGGTTCCGTCAGTACGCCATAATTCCTGCCCTAAATCGGTGTCTTTTTCTACAAATACAAGTACGGAGTCATTAAGTGGGGTCATCCGAGAAGAACTTCCGCTATTGCCCGTCTCAGCGTTCAACACCTTTATGGTTTCAATCGTTTCCGGATTTCCATTAGTGGCAAGTAAAACCTGTCCGGTTCCGTGTAGGTAGCCACGGAGAAGCAGTCTGTCCCCGAGCGCGGCTGGCGGAGACTTTATGGTCGAGGTAAATCCATCAGAACTGGTAAAACTGTAAAACAAACCCGTTCCCTGCGGTGTGCCGTCCGTTTGCCAAATAGCACTGCCTCCCCTTTGCTCGTTCGAGTTTATGTAGTAGGCTTTGTCCTTAAATTTTACTAATCTCCCAATACTACTGCTGGCTGTTCCTGGCCTTGAATCTTGTAATAGCAAGGTACTGGAAGCATCTCCTTCTGTACTGAATAATTCAAAGCCGGCACATCCATTATCGGCTACGACAAGCAGTTTTTCACCTAATGCTAATACAGTGTAGGGAAAAGAACCGACATTCTGGCTATTAATATCCAGCAGCATCTCTGCACCATCCGGCCTACTCTTTGCAGAATACAGTTCCAGACCGTTTGTACCATTATTTGCGGAAAAATACACCCTGTCTCCTCTTCGGGAGAATTCCGAGTGCAGGTTGATGCCATGCTCCAAACCATGATAAACGTCAGCAACGGGCCTTGTCGATGACGGAGAACCTTCGGTATACCAGAACTCCCACCCTAGGTCATCCCTTTCTGCGACAAAGAATAAGCCTCCCGCTGGCGTTGCTATCTGGTCTGAACTTACATAAAATGGAGTCTCACTGTCAACATAGTCCATGATTTTAAAAGTCCCGGCTATTGTTCGATCGGATCGCCACAGAGATAGCTTATCATCGGTTGAGGAGCGGCCGGAAAAATACAGGCGTTTCGGAGTAACCTTTAAGTTAGATATCGTGACTAAATCATCACTTGTGGGTAAATCCAGTATTTCATTTGTTCCTTCTTCTGTACCATCGGATTTCCAGAAGGTCGCACCTCCGGTTAATCCGCTGGTCCTGAAATACAGGGTATCGTTTACTACCTGCAGGTCTGTCGGGAAGCCCCCACCTTCCTGTCCGGGGATAATCTCTCTGAAGAGACGGGTTCCAGCGGGAGACCCATCTGAGACGTGCAACTCAAAATTACTGGAGCCGTCAGTAGCAGCATAGTATATTTTATTTCGGTAAGCGGCCATTCCCAGACTGCCTCTGCCTACATTAATCTGATCATTTATTTGAGGAGTAAACGTTCCCGTAAGAGTTCCGTCGCTGCGCCAAAGTTTTTTGACTACACCCTCAGTAGCGCCCATAAAAAACGCTAAAGTGTCCGTAAGTTCGACTTCTGTTATTACGTTTTTAACGGGTAGATTACCGAGAAAAATAGTCCCTTCGGGGGTGCCGTCACTTTGGTATAATCGGTTTACCAGTGCCGCATCTTGAATAATGAGAAATAGCTCTCCCCTTACGGTAAAGAGGGCGTCAAGGGTACTGTAAAACCCCATGCTATCCAATCGGATTAGTTCTGTCAGGTCGCCAGTTTCAAGGTCTGCAGCCATCCAGAGCAGATCGTTTCCGTCCAGTACGGTAACGTAAGCGACGTCCTCAATCAGCCGCAGATTGGTAGAGAAGGAAAGGTTTTCCCCCGAGAATGCCACAGGTTTTGGATCTTCCTCATTACTGTTTCCGTCTATGTAATAAAGATGCGACTTAAATGAGTCCGAATACGCCAAAAAAACCGTCCAGCGATCATTAGAGGTCAAATGACGAGGAGTACTGCCTTCATTCGTCTGATTAATATTTGCCACTAACTCCTGGGCCGAGGCAGGAACAAAAACCATTACCAAAAGACACAGAAAGAATAGTGAGTAAAAAGTCTTCATTGTAAATAGGTGTATGGTGTAGCATTGTAAGAATCATCAAAATACAGGTGAGATAAGAAAGCCCCGCAACAATTAAGTTACGGGGCTCTATTTATCGGTAATGATACCGTTTTTGTAAGATAAGCGACTAAGTATCAGCCGTCTTCGATTAACTCAACCGCTCAAAAACCCCCGCAATACCCTGGCCACCGCCCACACAGGCAGTTACCATGCCGTAGCGTTGGTCGCGCAGGCGCATTTCTTCCAGTAGCTGGATGGTCAGCTTCGCACCCGTACAGCCGAGTGGGTGACCGAGGGCGATAGCGCCGCCGTTCACGTTCACGGTTTCGGGGTCAAGGCCGATGGTGTTCATCACCGCCAGCGCTTGGGTGGCGAAGGCTTCGTTGAGTTCGGTTTGCTGGATGTCTTTCACCTTAAGGCCGGCACGTTCTAGTGCTTTAGGAATCGCGACACAGGGGCCGATGCCCATGTATAAGGGATCCACACCACCAACGGAACAGCTGGCCATGCGCGCGATGGGCTCCAGGCCCAGTTTCTTCACCATGCGCTCGCTCATCACGAGGGTGAACGCGGCACCATCGGACGTCTGGCTGGAGTTGCCAGCCGTAACGACACCGCCTTGCTTGAACACAGCGCGCAGGCGGGCCAGGCCCTCCATGCTGGTGCCCCGACGAATACCTTCGTCCATCTTCACGACGTGGCTGCTCTTGACCATCTTGTCGTCCTTCACGAAGACGTCTTCGACTTCAACGGGCACGATCTGGCTGTCGAATTTACCGCCGTCGATGGCGGCAATGGCACGGTCGTGGCTACGCACCGCGAAGGCATCGGCCTGTTCACGGGTAATGCCGTACTTCTCGGCAACGGCCTCGGCCGTCTTACCCATGCTAACGTGGTAGTTCACGTTCTCCATCGCGGCTTTGTAGCTGGGGCTGAGCTTGTAACCCGTCATCGGGATAACGCTCATACTTTCCGCACCACCGGCGAGGTAAATGTCGCCGAAACCAGCTTTGATCTTACCCACGGCCATCGAGATCGCTTCGAGGCCAGAGGCACAGTAACGATTGATGGTGATGCCGGGTACCTCTTTACCGAGCGCACGCGCGGCAATAAGACGACCGACCTGAAGACCCTGTTCCCCTTCCGGGTTGGCACAGCCAACGATGACATCGTCGATCAACTTCGGGTCTAGTTCCGGCACCGTACTCATCAGGTGCTTGATCACGTCGACGGCAAGGTCGTCAGAACGATAATTTTTGAATCCTCCTTTTTTGGCGCGGCCAACGGCGGAGCGGAATCCTTTTACGATATAAGCTTCCATAATTGAATGC
>CALIGP010000410.1 GCA_938021455.1 uncultured Lewinella sp.
TGGGTAAACCCTTTATCCAGCCCTTCGGGGCTGTTGTTTGTTCCCCATTCGAAATCGTGGATGACATCGATCTTTTCGGGGAGTTCGCGGAAGGCAGCTTCTACCATGGCTACTCCGTCCGGGTAGCTGTCCTCGTTGAAGGAAAACATCACGGCGTGGCGGAGTAGAGAGTCGGGGCTGAAGGCTGCCATATCAACGGAGATGTTTTTTACCTCGGTAACGGCTTCGGCAGTAGTCGCGTCAGTACCGCAAGCAAAAAAGAGTAGAGCGAGGGGGAAGAAAACGTAATATTTCATGCGTCTAAGGTAGGGCAAGATTGCATAACGCATTGCTGAATGAAAATTCTAATTGTAAGTTTGCTTTTACATGCGCTTAAAGGACGAACAGAAATTCGAGGCTATAATCCGAGCAACACTAGAGCTTACCCATGAGAAGGGCTTAGCCGGTATCAGAATGAGCGAACTGGCGAAGAGGGCCGGTATCGCCACGGGAAGCCTCTATACTTATTTTGAAGACAAACAGGATATTCTGCTTTCCGTTGATCGGGAAGTCAGAAGCAGAGGAGCAGCCTATTTGATGCAGGCAGGGACCGGTAAAGGCGGTAGCTATGAAAACAGAGTAAAGTCCTATGTAGGGCAGTACGCCGATTTTGTAAGTGCTAATCGTGAAGCTATTCTGTTCATTGATCTCCTACAACGGTCTCCATACATGACTGAACGGTCTTATCAGGACACCGTAGATCAATATCGGTTTACACTTGAGTTAGTTCAGGAAGGACAAGATGCAGGAATGGTGCGGAAAGGAGACCCCGAAGAAATGGTGCACGTTATTGATAGTGTCATAAAGATGCTCATCGATCACCGGCAAACACACCTTAAAGGTACTTACGATGAAAGCCTAAGAAATCGCTGTAAAGAGTACGTTTGGGCAGTACTCAAAAAGTAGATTGAAGTTTTTGCAAAGAAAATGCGGCTTTAGCATAGTTCAATTAAATGAAACCGCAGTAATGATTTCTTTTATTGAATGATTTGCATATTTTAAATCATTTTAATGAAAATGCTTGCGTGTTTGAATCGAAACGTTGCATCTTTGCTATTGCAAGGACGAAGCAACGGCAAGTTCTGAACAAGTTGCAGGTTTCAAGTTACAGGTTGCAAGTTTTCCCAACCTGCAACCTGCAACTTGAAACCAACACTGTAGAGTGATGAAACTGGCAGCCATGCCCGCTTGTCTCGCGGGTGAGGAATTTGGGATAAATCACGGTTCAATGCTCCGAAGGAGCCCGCTCCCCGGAGCAATGAACTAAGACTAACTACCTCTTGCAGGTTCGACTCCTGCCTCTACAGCCATAGTGTTTAAATGTTCTCCTGTTTTAGCGTAAATAATTATCTAAGATTTATGGGCTGCTTCCTTTAACGGGAGTAGCCCAATTGCTTTTAGGAGGTTACATTTCTCTCCACTTGCCTCCCCGCTTCTTATTAACGATCTTTGCGGCATTGAGGCGACTGAACCCCACTCCGTCCGGTGCGTTTATAAGCCTGAACTACGAGCAAAATTTATCCTGTACTTATGAGTATCGTCGAAATGAAAGTTCCCGTTATTGGGGAATCCGTGACTGAAGTAACCCTCTCTGAATGGCTGAAAGGCGACGGTGAGTATGTGGAACAGGATGAAGCCATTTGCGAGTTTGAATCAGATAAGGCGACGTTGGAGTTCCCGGCAGAAGCTGCTGGCAAACTGATCTACGTTGCCGCTGAAGGAGATGATTTGGAAATCGGCGCTTTAGTTGCCAAAATCGATACCAGCGCCAGTGGTGGCGATGCTGCACCGAAAGAAGAGGCTGCTGCCCCCGCACCGGCCGCAAAAGCGGAAGAGCCTGCCCCCGCCCCTGCGCCCAGCACTAGTTACGCTGCGGGAACGCCCAGCCCTGCTGCTGGAAAAATTCTACGCGAAGCCGACGTTGACCCCGCTACGGTGAACGGCACTGGTCGAGACGGACGAATCACTAAAGATGACGCCCAGCGGGCGGCCTCTGCCCCTGCGGCAGCCCCTGCTCCGGCACCTTCCCCTGCACCTGCGTCCGCGCCCAAAAGCGCTCCTGCTACTGCAAGCTTCAGCCGCGATACCCGCACGGAGAAGATGAGCCGCATGCGCCGTACAATCGCCAGCCGCCTCGTTGCCGCCAAGAACAACACGGCCATGCTTACCACCTTCAATGAGGTGGACCTGACCGAAGTAATGGCACTGCGCAAGAAAGTGCAGGAAAAATTTGTAGAGAAGTACGGTACGAAACTCGGCTTCATGTCCATCTTCGCCAAGGCCTGCGCCACGGCACTGATGGAAATGCCCGACGTAAACGCTCACCTGGGCGAAGACGAAAAGAGCCTGATTTACCATGATTTTGTGGACATTAGCTTCGCTGTTTCCACGCCTACCGGCCTGGTGGTACCACCGATTAACAACATCGAGAGCCTGCACTTCGCCGATATCGAATTGAAACTCAAAGATCTTGCAGCCCGCGCCCGGGCCAACAAGCTCAGTATTGAGGAAATGCAGGGCGGAACCTTCACCATCACTAATGGTGGTGTCTTTGGTTCCATGCTTTCCACACCAATTCTGAACCAGCCGCAGAGCGCTATTCTGGGTATGCACAACATCATCCAACGGCCCGTGGCCATTAACGGTGAAGTGAAAATCCGCCCAATGATGTACCTGGCCTTGAGCTATGATCACCGGGTGATCGACGGCTCCAGCTCCGTTACCTTCCTCGTTCGTGTGAAGCAACTGTTGGAAGACCCAACGCTCCTGTTGTTGGGTGTCTAGTATGCTCTAAAACTATTGAACATGAGTCATCCCTAATTTTTGGGTGAGATGACCATGTATCCTGGCAAAGAATAGGGTTTTAGCGATCAGCGGACAGCATTCAGGCAAAACAGCTCTGAATGCTGTCCGCTGATCGCTTTTTTATGCCAACCAAGCTGG
>CALIGP010000411.1 GCA_938021455.1 uncultured Lewinella sp.
TATATCCGGCCCGCCTGCGGTGGGCTGAAAATATCATGTACAATAACATCCGTCAGCTTTTTTACCGAGCGGTGGTAGAATTCAGGCTGTGCGACCTCTTCTGGATAGTTGGGGTTAACGTCCTCTCCACACCCTGCTAAAAGGAGTAAAACGGGTATTAACAATAGCCATCGACTAAGATTCTTCATGCAAGAACAGTTTAAATGCGGTGGGGTGCCGCTCTTTTATTACGCCGCAAAGATACTACAACTCTTTTCGCAGCTGGAATTTGGCGCAGAGGGAATGAGCAGCAATATCATCCGGCCGACAAGCGATGTTAAGGTCTTCCAAAAAGAAGTAACTTTCTTGCCACAACGAACGTTAGGCCATTAATCAAAGTCATTACTCCCATGAAACAATCAATCAAAGGTGGTACCATTCTACTGGCGGAGCCCTTCATGATGGACCCCAACTTTAAGAGAGCCGCAGTACTGCTTGTTGACCACGGTGAAGAAGGCGGCATTGGCTTTATCCTCAATCGGGAGACCGAGACCCGTATTGATGAGCTTATCGACGACTTTCCGGAGTTCAACGCTCCCGTCTACTTCGGCGGTCCAGTAGGACGGGACACGATCCATTTCTTGCACTGCAAAGGAGACATCCTGGAAGGCAGCGATGAGGTATCTCATAATGTCTTCTGGGGTGGAGACTTCGAGAAGCTCAAGTTTCTCATCCGCCAGGACTTAGTCAAACCCGCTGACATCCGCTTTTTCGTGGGCTACAGTGGCTGGAGTGAGAACCAGCTGGCCGAAGAAATTGACCACGGTAGCTGGGTGACCGCTCCGATGTTTGCTAACTACCTGTTCAAAAGTGACCCCGATCAACTTTGGAGTCAAGTTATGAATAATAAAGGCAATGCCTTTTCCGTGATTGCGGATATGGCGGAGGAGGCGAGTTATAATTAGTATTTTGGTTCGTTGGTTCGTGGGGCTGCAGCAAATTGGAGGGATTGAATAAATCCTTCAAATCAAGTTGGTCCAACGAACCAAAATACTAACCTACCGCTTCCTATTCTTCAACCGCGGCTTCGTCCACTCCTCCTTCTGCGCGAACTCCACGATCTTCTTCATAAAGGCGATCATGGATAAGAAAACCAGGTAGCCGAAGGTGATGACAAAAAAGATCCATTTGTAGGAGCCAGCTTCCCCGATGGGTACTCCACTAAAAGCCCAGGCTAGTAGGCCTGAACCAGCTGCAAGTCCCATAAAGGAATAGATACTTCTCCCCCAGTACTTCATCAGGTTTTGAGAAGTAGCACTCATGATGGCATTGAAGAGAGCAAAGAAGAGAAGAAAGCTAGCGGCGGTGAGCCATGGCCATCGGTTAGCTGCCAAATCTTCAGACCCGGCAAAAACAGCCGAACCAACAATATCAAAAAGGAGGACGGCTGCAAGCGCACCAGCTGCCTGATAGAGTGGATCAATTTTCTTTTCAAAGATGGAGGTCTCATCCATAGCGAGCTACTTTTGCACACCTAACGCGGTCGGCCGCTTATTGTTATGAAAAAAGTTCTACCTCTACTCACTTCAACGGCTTACTTTCCGCCCGCACACTGGTTTGCAGTGGCTCACCAACTGGAAGATTGGCGTATTGAAGCCCACGAAAACTATCAAAAAGGAGGTTGGAGAAATCGCTGTCGCATCATCGGCCCTAACGGAATATTGGACTTGAGTGTCCCCCTCGAAAAGGGGAAACACCAGAAAAAGCCCGTTCAGGAAGTTACTATTAGCTATCGATATGATTGGTGGCGGGAGCATGAACAATCTATTCGAACGGCCTATGGCCGGTCTCCTTATTTTGAATTTTATGCCGAAGAACTATTTTCTATAGCTCGCCAGCGCCCCGCCACGATCTGGGAATTAAATGAGGGACTAATCAGTAAGCTAAGTCAACTACTTCAGCTTAAGGCACCTCCAGTATCAACCAGCGACTTCATCTCCCCCAAAGACGAAGACTTTCACCGGTCGAAAGATTTACCAGACAGCCTTCTCCCCTACCCTCAGGTATTTTCGGATCGCTTCGGCTTTACGCCTGGGCTTTCCGTTTTGGATAGTTTGTTTTGCTTAGGTCCTCAGGCAAAATTACAAATTGGGAAATTACTGAATGAGTAAAATTACAAATTAAAAATTTTCCCAAAATCAGCAATGCCATATCCTTTACTCCCTACGGTTAGATATCCCTCACTCTCCTGCCGTAGTAATTGATTGGTGTGGTTGAAATGTAGGAACTGAATTTTTGCGCGTTCCTCATCAGGCAACTTACTGAAACGCTCCATGCTTTCACTTACGAAGGGATGAGGGATCTGAGAAATATCCCGAGTGTTGAGTTCTGCTGCGTCATAGAAGGTCGCGTCCAGAAAGGCGTAGTCTACTTTAGCGATCTCTTCTTCGATGGGGCGTTCCCAACGCTCCCATTTATCGATGTCGGGAATGAAGAGGGCTGACTTTTCAGGCCCGTCAATGCGATAGCCGACGGTTTCTGAGTATTCGTCGCGGTGAGGGACCCTAAATGGGGTAATCTGGATAGAAGGTGTCAGCTGGAAACTGCTATCTGCTGCAAGCGTAAACAGATTTATGTTTTTAGTGCTTACCAGCTGGCTCCAAGGGCCATTTGTAGAGAGGTAATCCCGCATTCGTGGCATAGTATAGACGGGTACTTGATCCGCATTAGTGGCTTCTTTACCCAGATACATTAAGCCGGCGTAATGTCCAATGTGCGCGTGGGTTAGGAAAATCCCATCGGCCATTTCTTCTTCGGACTTGGAATACTCCTTTAGTTTCTTGAGCTGGCGGGAGATGTCCGGCGAAGCCTCCAACAAGAACTTCTTTTTGGTAGACGCGTCCACCAAGCCTAAGCAAGTTACCATCCGTTTAGGGTCAGGATGCTCAAATAAATCGCGACAACAGTCCTTTTTACAAGCGATGTGGGGAGAGCCGGCATCTTGCACGTTTCCGAGGACAATGATGGACACCCCTTCAGGGGCTGGTTCAGAAGAGGCTACAGTAATCTCTTCGGTGGTACAGCTCAGTAGAAAGAATAGTAAAAAGGTTGCGTAAGGGTATCTCATGCACACAAGATAATCAGAGGCTGGACTGGTAAGCGAAGTAATGAACCAAGTCGAATGTGTGCAGGATATCGCTGTAAGCTTGTACCTTTTCCTAAAGATCAAGCAAAACGAATCCTCTTTTTATGAAACCGTTACTTCAGACTTTTCTGCTAACCGTAATTTTCACTAGTACCGCATTAGGCCAAAAGATAACGATCAAGGTCATTCCTGATGCTCAACCTGTTACCATTAGCAAGCATATTTACGGCCATTTTGCGGAGCACCTCGGGCGCTGCATTTATGATGGTTTTTACGTTGGAGAAGAAAGTGACATTCCCAACACCGCTGGTGTACGCAACGATGTCGTGGCAGCCTTGAAGAACTTAAAAATACCTAATCTCCGCTGGCCTGGGGGCTGTTTTGCAGATACTTATCAGTGGAAAGATGGTATTGGCCCTAAGGCTGATCGTCCGACCATCGTCAACCAATGGTGGGGCGGAAGCACAGAAGACAACAGCTTTGGCACCCACGATTTTCTTAACCTCTGTGAACTGCTGGAAACAGAACCCTACCTCTCCGCCAACGTAGGGAGTGGCACCGTGCGTGAGACGGAGGATTGGCTACAGTATACTACGCACAGCGGCACCAGCCCAATGGCCGATCTGCGTCGAAAAAATGGAAGAGAAGAGCCCTGGCGCGTCCCCTACTGGGGCGTAGGCAATGAAGCATGGGGCTGCGGTGGCAATATGTCAGCTGAGTACTACGCCAATATCTACAAGCAGTTCGCTACCTATATGCGCGATTGGAACCCTGAGGACGAAACTCCGGTGGTAAGAGTCGCCTCCGGCGCTTCGGGGGATGATTACCATTGGACAGAGACCCTGATGAAAAATATAAAGCCCCATTTAGTGGAGGCTCTGGCTCTCCATCATTATGCCGTAACTGACTGGTCAGCTAAAGGGCCATCAGTGAATTATGATGAGGCCCAATACTTTGGTTCTCTACGCGAAGCTCTTAAAATGGAAACGTATGTGACTAAGCACGCAGCCATCATGGATCGCTATGACCCGGAAAAGAAAATTGCGCTCTACGTGGACGAATGGGGTGGCTGGTACGACACCGAGTCAGCCTTGCAAAACGGCGTTCTTTATCAACAAAACACCATGCGAGATGCGATGATTGCCGCTACAACGCTGAATACCTTTAACAACCATGCGGACAGGGTGCGAATGGCCAATTTAGCCCAAACGGTCAACGTGCTACAGGCCGTCATCTTGACCAAAGAGGAAAAGCTGCTACTTACGCCAACTTACCACATAATGAAAATGTATGCCGTACACCAGGAGGCTACTTTGATTCCGCTGGACTTCACCTCCCCAATGTATCATTTTAGGGAAGAGAACCTGCCAGCAATTTCAGTCTCTGCCTCTCGGGATGCCAAGGGCCAGGTCCACATTTCTCTGGCAAACATAGATTCTAAAATAGCCCACACCATCGAGTTGAATCTTTCGGCTTTAGCACTCGATAATCTTCGTGGGGAAATTCTTACCTCGGACAAGCTCCAGGATTACAACAGCTTCGAAACACCAGAAAAAATTAAGCCGGAAACCTTTAGCCCAATAAACCTGAAGCAAGGAGTCGCCACCCTGAAAATACCTCCTTTTTCAGTCGTTGTTTTGAAGGGGACTCAGTAGAAAGGCTCCGCCCAAACATCCTTAGCCGTAAAAAAGCAAAGTCGAAGGCCTGAGCCGTAATCCAGAGGAACGCGCGCCCAGCGCGCGTCAAAGACAAACCTTGCCCCAAAAGCATTCGTTGCACCTGCGGACCCCGCTGAGCCTGCCGAAGTGTCAGCGCCTAGTGTTTGTAACCAAATGCACAACCAAGGACGAGATAAACCTTCATCAACAAGAATTTCAGCACTCAGCGAATGGCGTTCAGGCCGTACTACTATCAGCGTCTATTTCTGATGTAGTAACTTGTCGCCTCCTGCTGCGTCTAAACGACCAGTAGAACAAAAGAATACTATGCCACAACTCATCGATGCTCAACTCCAGGCTACCCGCGCACGCCTTGAAGAGATCATCAAGAATCTTCATGAGCTAACGCTTCGCATCGGGCATGATGAAATGGCCCAGACCGTGAGCGAACTTCGCAACCGAATCTTTGAGCCCTTCATGTTTGTGATCGTCGGGGAAGTGAAGGCTGGCAAGTCCAGCTTCGTCAATGCCCTCCTGGCCACCGGCCAGGAAATTGCCAAGGCCGCTCCGCAGCCCATGACGGACACCATCCAGCAAATAATTTACGGAGAAGAACAGCGGGAGGTGGAGATCAATCCTTACCTGAAGAAAATATTTCTTCCGGTTGAAATCCTTAAGGAAATCGCCATCGTCGACACGCCGGGGACCAACACCATCGTGGAGCACCACCAAGAGATCACGGAGCAATTCATCCCCGCCAGTGACCTCATCGTCTTTGTGTTCGAGGCTAAAAACCCCTACCGGCAGTCCGCCTGGGATTTCTTCAAGTACATCCACGGAGACTGGAAGAAGAAGACCATATTTGTTCTTCAACAGAAAGATCTCGCAACGGATAATGAACTGAAAACCAATTTAGAAGGTGTTCGGAACAAAGCAATACAAGACGGGGTAGAAAACCCTAATGTCTTTGCCGTTAGTGCAAAACGGGAACAGGAGGACATTCCTGACAGTGGTTTTGGTTCCTTACGCCAGTACATCACGGAGAACATCACCGGTGGCCAGGCACCCAGACTAAAGCTGAACAACAGCATCATCACGGCTCAAACCATCAACGAGCGGATTGCCGGAGGATTGGAGCTGCGCCGCGACCAGTTCGATGCCGACAGCCGCTTCCGGTCTGACATTCAAGAAACCCTGTCCGAGCAAACCGGACAAAGCAACAAACAGGTAGACCTCATGGTCGAAAACCTCCTGCATACCTATGATAACATTACGCGGGAGAAGCTAGACGAACTGCGTGGGGGAATGAGCATGTTCGGCTTACTGAAAAGAAGCCTTAGCGCTACTTTTGGTAGCACCCCAGACGCTAAGACCTGGCTGGGAGGACTCGCCAGTGAGCTGGAAGAAGACCTAAACACCAAACTGAAGGCCCGTCTTAATGACAATGTCATTGACCTCGCCGAAAGCATCCAGCAAATGGTGAAGGTCATTGACCTCAAAATTCGCTCCAGCGAAACCATCCTGAAAAACGATCACGAACTCTTTAGCGACATCGCCGAACGGCGAGAAAACGTGCTACGGGATCTTCAGGATCAGTTCAACCGCTTTGTGTCTAAAACGGAAAGCTTCACGGACGACGAGCTCTTCGCAGACCGGGAAAACCTGACGCCCAACCTCGCCGCCGGCGGAGGAATCGCCGCACTGGGGGTCGTTCTGATGGCACTCTCTACCCTACCCGTCCTCGACGTCACTGGAGGCATTCTTACCACCGTCGGGGTTCTCTTTGCGGGCTTCAGCACGCGCGGAAAGCGCAAACGGATTGTTGATGGCTTCGAAGCTGAAATCGCCGTTGGTCGCGACCGACTGGCCACAGACCTGGAAGAAAAGCTAAAATCTTATATCTCTACGCTGCGCACGCGCATTGAAAATAACTTCACCCGTTTTGATGAGATGTTGGGCCGGGAGGAAAAGAACCTCGCCATCCTCGAAGGGTCGCATAAGGAGATTGAGGCGGAGTTAGAGGGGATGTCGCTGAGCGACCGTTAGGCGTGCTTGGCGCTTTTATAATCCTACCCCAGGTCTTTCCCGAAGCTCTAAAAGCGCGATAGCGCGTCTAAAAGGCCGAAGGCCGTCTAAAAGGAGCGTAGCAACATCTAAAGAGAGCGCAAAGCGCCTAACTTTTCTGCCCCGAGAAATGGTCCTCCTTCCGCCGAAACAGTACATTGAAAGAGGTCAATGAGCCGTAAATCCGGGTGATGTACTGCTGAAGATTAACCTTCTCCTCGTCGGTCATGCTACTGGAGTTAATCCGCTGCTCCATTACCCGCAGGCGATCCCGCACCATGACAATCTTATGGAAGAAAGTATCGATGGGCATTTCCTTACTGGCTAGTCCGTCTTCACCGGGTTTTAGAATGAGTTGTCCGTCAACCCAGCGATCTCCCAATTGGGTCGTTTCCTGGATGCCGTTGTAAGTGCGTAAAATGCGAACAAGCGCCTTTTCGGCCTCGTTAAAAGAAGCAACTTCTTCGGCTTCGATAGCTTCCAGCACTTCCCAGTTGTCATAATCACGCCCAACCGACTTAATGCCGTGAATCATGAAGGTGACATCGTAGGCCGCCTTGTATAACTTAATGATGACGCCGTCACCGAAGGCCGGATGACGCACACGACTTCCAACGCCGAGAGTAGTAGTATCGCTCATGAGATTTATATTTTCTAGCGGCAATTTACGCTTTTGGGCGCGGACGCAGGTGCATAGGGAAGTCATTTAAAAGCAAGCAATGCTTATCTTGAGCATTGCCTTAATGAACGACCATGAGATTACTCCTTTTACTAGCGTTTTCGCTGCTGTTTATCCCCCAAA
>CALIGP010000412.1 GCA_938021455.1 uncultured Lewinella sp.
TGTTCTATTGGTCTATTGGTCTATTGGTCTACTAGTACAATGTAAACTAAGTTTTCATACGTAGGGGCAGGGCTCGCCCCTGCACCTACGTGAGCGCCCCAATCTATCGTTCGCTAAGCGAACGTTAATGTTTCCGGAGTGCTGCTACGGGCGGGGGCGAGCCCCGCCCGTGCGGAAAATGCATTGAAATTTAGTTAACACTGCACTAGGGCTAGGGCCTGCCGTCCGCCCACCATCGGAGTTTGAGCAGGTCAAGTGCGTAAAGATTGGGGCGTTCGTTACTGGCTAGATAATCGACCAGCCACTGTTCCGGGATGATGCGCGTTAGGGCGGGAAGGAAAGGGAAGCGCTCCGCAAGATCGATCAGGCGCGTACGCAGGTGCGGATGGTGGTTTTTTAAAAGGCGGAGGTTGGTGATGGCCTGCTTTTGCTTTTGGAGAAATACTTCGTTAGGCTCCAGGCCGAGGTGGATGACGGGGTTGTCTTGATGAAAAATCATCACTTCGGAGTCGATGAGCTGCTGTCCCCACAGTGTGTCTTCGTGCCCATAGCCGGTGTGCGTTTCGGGAAACGGGTGATCGTGCAAGACACTACGGCTTACCAGAAAGTTATTGGAATGAAAGGCCAGCCAGCCGTGTGTTCTTCTTTTTTTCAGAGAAAAGCTTTCGCGCTGCTGACCATACCACCAGTGCAATGCCAGATCTGGAGATGCTGGGCCTTCGGGTTCGTAGTGCCGCCCGCCTACACTCACCAACAGTGGCCGATCATGGCCCGTCAGGTTTTTAACGCCAGCAATTTCACCGAGCCAACGACGAAGAAATTCAGCGTTCGGCTTACCATCAGCATCCATCATTACGAGGTAAGGCTGACCGGCCTCCCGCGCCATCAGGTTCCGTATGGCGGCGCGGCCGAGGTTTTGGCGGAGCTCTACGTAACGAATGCCAGGGATTTGGCGAAGCTCTTCCCGGCCCCAGTCACCGTCGTCCGGACTAGCGTCATCGTAGACCAGGATTTCGATGGTTTCCGTCAACTCTCCGGCTTGCTGGAGCAGCTCGTTCACCAAGGGGCGAACGTCGTAGCGGTAGACGGGGATGCAGATGGTTAGCATGGGGTATATGTAACATCGACTTTTAAGTCGATATATGTTTTAGTGACGTTCACGTCGCTTCTGGCGTATTTTTTAGGGTTAGGCCTGAAGGCCAAACTTACATATATCGACGTAAACGTCGATGCGACATAAAGGGTTACTCCTCCTCCGGCATCGTCCACCCGTAGCCGAGCCAGTCGGCGAGATAATCGACATCAGACAGGGGTTTGAGCTGACGGACGGTTAGGCCAGCAGCTTTCGCCCGGGCGAGGGTGGTGGGCAAGACTTCCTCCGTACTCCAGGCTACGTCTTCGAAGAGCGTCGGGCTCAGAGTACGCATACCCAGCAGGGTGTAGCCACCGTCGAGGGCGGGGCCGATGACGACGTCGTGCTCGTCGAGCGCAGCGAAGGCTTCGTTGAGGTAGTCGGTGTCGATACCGGGGCAGTCAGAGCCGATGACGATGACCTTGTCGTGGCCAGTAGCGAAGGCGGCCTCAATACCGGCCAGCATCCGCCCACCAAGGTCGGGTGTCTGGTGCTGCAGGCGTTTGTGGAAAGCGGTGTTAGGCCAGGAATCATCGAAGACAATCTCGTTGGAGTAGTACAGGTAGCGATCAACGCCCGTGAGACCAAGAGCCTGTTCGCGCGTCCAGTCGCAGAGGATGTGGTACATGCGCAGGGCCATTTCGTTGCCTACGTCGGAGGCAAGGCGGGTCTTGGTTTGGCCGGAGATGGGGTTTTTGATAAAGATCAGGAGAGCGGAGGACATTCTTGGTAGTTTGGTCTTGTGGTTCGGTGGGCTTGTGGTCCGGTATGCCAACTCCTGCACCTCCGGTAACGGCACAAGATGGGCCTTCCGCCACTGCTTATCCAACTTTCTTTGCATCCTGCGTCAGCGCCGCCCAAAAACCAGCAAACCAACGGGCCTGCCTTGTGTTTATCCTGGGAACGAATAGAAACAATACATGATACAAGCAATCTGGAACGGCCAAATACTGGCCGCGAGCGACAAAACCGTGGTGGTAGAAGGGAATCATTACTTCCCCGCTGAAGCGGTTAAGCAAGATTTTTTGTCGCCCAGCGACACGACGAGCTTTTGCGGCTGGAAGGGCGACTGCAGCTACCACAACGTCGTGGTGGACGGCAAGGAAAACGCCGACGCCGCCTGGTACGACCCCGACCCCTACGAGCGGGCGGAGAAGATCCGGGGCCACATTGCCTTCTGGAAAGGGGTAGAGATCGTCGGAACTCCTGTTTGAATTTCTGGGAGCAGAACCTTAGATCCAGCTTCCAAAAATTCAAACAGAAGTTCCGACGATATTCCCCACAATGATATCTCCATGATCCCGGGTATTCTCAATAAAGAGTTTGCTGGTTTGCAATCCGGCGCAGGCCACCCCGGCCATGTAGACGTTTGGCAACTGTGTCTCCAGTGTATTCGGGTTAAAAATGGGTTGGCAGGCCTCATCGTCACCAACGGGAATACCCAATCGTTCGAAGAGCGCGTAGTTGGGTTGATAACCAGTCATGGCTAAAACAAAATCATTGGGCAAAGTAACGGGGCCTTCGGGCGTTTGCAGATCTACTTCATCAGCTCGAATGGCCGTAACCGTAGTGCCGAAATAGGCAGGGATACTCCCTTCTTTTATCCGGTTTTCAATGTCAGGCTTGATCCAGTACTTCACGCGATCATAAATATCGTCGCTGCGGACGGCCATCGTCACCCTGGCACCTTTTCGCCAGCATTCCAGCGCGGCGTCACAGGCGCTGTTGGCCGCACCGATCACCAGCACATCCTGATCGATGTATGCGTGCGGGTCGTTGTAATAGTGTTTCACTTTCGGCAATTCTTCCCCAGGAACGTCCAGCCACCGCGGTGTATCATAAAAGCCCGTCGCTACGCAAACGGCATGAGTCTCATATACGCCCCGATTGGTCTTGACCCTGTACGCTCCCCCTTTCTGCGGAGCCATTTCTACCACCTCTTCGTAGAGGTTTAGCTTCAAATCCTGAGACTGCACGATGCGGCGGTAATATTCTAATGCTTCGGAGCGCGTTGGTTTGTCCCCGTGACTAATAAAGGGGATATCATGAATTTCCAGCTTCAGTGAGGTGCTGAAAAAAGTCATATTCGCCGGAAAATTAAAAAGGCTGTTCACAATCACCCCTTTCTCAATGATGAGGTACCGCAAACCGGCTTTTTGGGCGCTCACACCGGCGTTAAGGCCCGAAGGGCCGCCCCCAATGATGATAAGGTCGTAGGCTGGAGAGATCATAGAATATATTAGCAGAATGATGCTGGAGGAATTGGGCAGTTAAGCGCATGAGCACTACTCATTTCCCGCCTTTCTCAAAAGACATTTTCGGAGCTAAATTGTTTGCTTTTGCGCCTCCGTTCTGGATCGTACTTTTGCGCTATGTCCAGCCCCTCCCCTTTCATGATTGACGATCTGCGTCGTCAATTCCTCGATCGTCTTACCGCTACTTTCTCCACCCGGGAACCTCGCGGTCTTTATGCCCC
Source organism: uncultured Lewinella sp. (assembly GCA_938021455.1). Taxonomy (GTDB): domain Bacteria; phylum Bacteroidota; class Bacteroidia; order Chitinophagales; family Saprospiraceae; genus Neolewinella. The sequence continues at coordinate 3,609 of CALIGP010000412.1, forward strand.
TATCGATTACATTCTTGATCTGGGCGGCAAGCGGGTCCGCCCGCTGGTAGCGCTGCTCGCCGCCAGGATGTTCGGTGACGATGACCTGAGCAAGAGTATGCCCGTCGCGCTGGCCGTGGAGGTTTTTCATAATTTCACCTTGTTGCATGATGACATCATGGACGATAGCCCGCTGCGACGTGGGCAAACGACCGTACACGAAAAATGGGACATCAATACGGGCATCCTTAGCGGTGACCTCATGCTCATCCAGGCTTACCAATACCTCTGTGAGTGCCCGAACAAGGAAGCCCTGTCTGAGATGCTCTCCACCTTCAACCGGGTCGCTACGGGAGTCTGCGAAGGGCAGCAATATGATGTGGATTTTGAAATCCGCCAAGACGTCACCATCGGGGAGTATCTGAAAATGATTGAGTTAAAAACGGCCGTCCTGTTGGGCGGAGCCTTAGAATTGGGGGCGCTCGCCGCAGGTGCAAAGAAAGAGGACGCCGATCATCTTTATGCCTTCGGCCGACTCACCGGACTAGCCTTCCAACTGCAGGATGACCTCTTAGACACGTTCGGAGACAGCAAAGTAACGGGTAAACGGACCGGCAACGACATCATCCGCAACAAGAAGACCTTTCTGTTCCTCAAAGCACTGGAGCTCCTTGGCCAGGAGGAGAAGGACGAACTAAACGCCTGGTTTGCGGACAGTCCCGCTGACCCTGCGAACAAGGTCATCCGCGTAACCGACATGATGGCCCTGGCGGGCATCCCTCAGGCCGTAGCGGAGCTACGGGATCAGTACCAGGCCGATGCTTACGCCCACCTCGATGCCGCTGGAGGAGACCCGGAAGTAAAAGCGGTGCTGCGTGCACTGGCGGAGAGTTTGTTACAAAGGGAAAGCTGATTTCCCACTAATGCCCTCCGCTAAAGTATCCATACATCTGGTACAAGAACAGCCCGATCCCCGCAATAATCAGGTACCAGTTAACTGATTTGTAAAAAGCATCGTAGCTCTTCGCCTTTTGCCATTTAGTAATGATGAAAACAATGGGGATGAGTGCAGCAATCTGCCCTAACTCTACCCCAAGGTTAAAGGAAACGATCTTCGCCAAAAATTGAGCGTCGCCAATCTCAAATGATTGAAGGCGGGTAGAAAGTCCGAAACCATGGATTAGCCCAAACAGGAAGACCATCAACAATAGGTCGGGGGATTTTACCTTGAGCTTTTCAAACCCACCAAGGTTTTCAAATCCTTTATAGAGAACAGATAGCGCGATGACGGCATCAATCAGGTGCTCATCCGCTTTAATGCCCAGGTAAGTCGCCCCAATCAGGGTGATACTGTGCCCGATGGTAAAGACTGTAATGAAGCGGACAATATCCTTGAAGCCGCTCAGGTAAAAGATGACGCCTGCCAGAAAAAGCAGGTGATCATAGCCCGTCACCATGTGTTTAGCTCCAACCAGAATATAGGCCAGCAGCCCGCCATTGCTCAGCGTTTCCTGATCAGCAGAACTCACTCCGTGGGCGGCGAGCAGGACTGGCAGGAGAAAGAACAGTGCGCCAAGGGGAAGTTTGATTTTCAATTTTCCCATTCTGTTATGACTTCCGGTTAAAGAAAAAGAATAAACCCGCAAGTATCACCAGGCTACCGCCCCAAAAGACGTAAGAAGGGACACTTGCCTCTTCGTCATGTGCGTGGCTGTGTTCCTCCCCTTCTCCGTGAGTGTGCGTGCCTTCTCCGTGGCTATGCCCAACCTCGAAAGTAAGCGTAGCCCAATTTGATTCGTGGGTAAGCCCGGGTTCATCAGA
>CALIGP010000413.1 GCA_938021455.1 uncultured Lewinella sp.
AAAAAGGAAGAATTAGACCACAGTGTTCGTGCGTTGAAGAAAGTACAATGGTTACTCGATACGATCACTGGTCAGCAGACGGATTGGTTTCCCGAAGTCCGCTTTTACCCGAACCTGGAACGGATTGGCTTACGGACCGGCAGCATGGCTCCGGTCCAATATGCACCGGATAAGGAAGTTCTGCACATAGTTCCTTCCTTTATTAGTGAAGAAGACTTACGGGCCTCCTTTAGGATATGGCTACCCTTTGTTGAACATGCTGCCGAAGGACGATTGGTCGGAATAAACAAGACGCAGCTTATTGCTGATCTGCAAAGCCATGCAGCCTTTCATTTTGGGGAAAATCCCGGAGCCTCAGCTGTTACTACGGCTCTGAGATTATGGCAAACGGGAATATTGAATGGGAGCGATGATTTGTCTAAAGAAAACGGTTCTTCCTTCATTAAAGAGTCAGCAGCAAGAGTAATGGCACATGGTTTTGCGGCTGATGACCAGGAAGAAATCAACCAATGGATCTTTAAAGCAACGAAAGAAGAAACCGCCAAAAAGCATATTGGTGAATATAACGTTCATGACTTTTACCCTCCTGAACCCAATAAACGCCCGGCCCCCAATGCCCCACTTGCTGGCATGACCTTTGCCCATCAGGGCTACCGGGTCCACAATGGGTATGGCGGAGAGAAGATCAAGCCCTCTATGGACAGCCTGGCCGAACTGAACGTCAATGCGCTGGCCATTGTGCCCTACACCTTTCAGCGGGATCCTAATAAAGTAGGCGATCTGCCCATCGGAGATAGTGCCGGTGGGGAGAATGACTGGGCCACGGCTTGTTCCATACGCGAGGCCCACTCCCGGGGTTGGTTCACGATGCTGAAACCGCAAATTTGGGTTGGCCGGGGCAGCTGGCCGGGAGACATCGACTTTGCCACCGAAGAGGAATGGGACGAGTTCTTCGATCACTACACTTACTGGATACTCCATTATGCAATGATGGCTGAAAAAGAAAAGGTGGGGGCCCTGTGCATAGGCACGGAACTCCGCTACACGACGCTGAAGCATCCCGAACGCTGGCGGGAGATCATCCGGAAAGTACGGGTGGTCTACGGCGGACAGGTTACCTACGCCGCCAACTGGGGAGACGAATTCGAAGGCTTCACCTTCTGGGATGACCTGGACGCCATCGGGCTCAACTCCTACTACCCCATTTCCGAAAACGACAATCCTACCGACGAAGAACTTCTTTCCGGTGCCCGCCGCTGGATGAAAATGGCCCAGGCCGTAAGCCAAAAAACAGGAAAGCCGCTCTGGCTCACCGAAACTGGTTTTCGCTCCGTCACCATGCCCTGGAAAAATCCACACGCGGAGGCAGGAGAGCGTTCCTCGGACACCCGGGCCCAGGCCCGCTGCTATAATGCCCTGCTAACCGCTGCCAGCGAGACGCCGGAGCTAAAGGGAATTTTCATCTGGAAATGGCCTTCTTACCTTGGCGCTGACCGGGGCGGGCGTTCTTCAGGCCGCAATTTCTCTCCTGGAGGCAAAGAGGCAGCAGACGTATTATCGGACTTTTATGGCGCTTGGAAATAGGGTCGTGGATTTCACGGATGGGCATATCCCAAAATTCTGTAATCCTCCCATCCTATAATTCTAATCCCCTCTTGTTGTCCACTACCGTACCTCTCCCGACAGAACAATTCCTCCCGTTCCCGTATTTTGTGGATGACTACTCCTCGAAATACACCATCATGCGATTTACGATACTTATCCTTTGCCTATTGTTGGCAGGTATAACTCATGCTCAGACAGACCCGGAACTAGCGTTCGTACCCTCCGCTGACGGCTTCACCCTTCCCGTAGACGTTACGGGCTCAGGAGAAGGCAGCAACCGGCTCTTTGTCGTCGAAAAAAGAGGCCGGGTGAAGGTAATGGATCATTCTACGGGCGATGTTCAAGAAGATCTATACCTGGACCTGTCCGGACAAGTACTCACAAACAGTGAACGTGGACTATTGGGCATTGCCTTCCACCCGGATTTTGCCACCAACGGTTACTTTTACGTCAACTACATTTCGGATGGGACGGGAACACCTTCCTCCGGGCAGACGGTGATCTCTCGCTTCCAGGCAGTACCCGCCAATGCGACCACTGTAGACATTGCAACGGAGACCGTACTGCTGACCATCAGTCAGCCCGCCTCCAATCACAACGCCGGCGACCTGGCCTTCGGGCCGGACGGCTACCTGTATATTCCTTCCGGTGACGGAGGATTTGGAGGAGACCCGGATGAAAACTCCCTCGACCCTCAATCCTTGTTGGGTAAAATGCTTCGCATTGACGTCGACAACACGGACCCAGGACTCGAGTACGCCATCCCTGCGAACAACCCTTTCGTGGGAGATGCCTCCACGCGAGATGAAATCTGGGCTTTGGGCCTGCGTAACCCCTGGCGTATTTCCTTCGACCGGGAGACCGGAGACTTATGGATCGGAGACGTTGGCCAGGTCCAGCGGGAAGAGATTAACTTCCAACCTGCCATTAGCGCTGGCGGGCAAAACTATGGATGGGACTGCCGCGAGGGTACGCTGGCCTATACTGGAACAAGCACCGACAATGATAACCACTGTGACCCAATGGCTACTTACACCGAGCCTTTGGCGGATTATGACCGGGGTAGTATGGGGGGACGTTCCATCACGGGTGGCTTCGTCTATCGGGGCACGGACGCCAGTGATCTTGTGGGCTACTATGTTTTTGCGGATTATGCTTCTGATCGGTTCTTCCTCATCACGCCAGAGGAAGTTGACGGAAATAGTCGTTTGGCTGCCCGAAGCCTTGAGCCACAGCCTTTCATTGCCGGTGCCCCGAGCAGTGTTTCGTCTTTCGGAGAGGATGATGATGGCAACCTCTACGTGCTCAATCTCTTCGACGGAGAGCTAAGTAAAGTTACAACCCAACGTGCGCTGCCAGTGACCCTGACCACCTGGACTGCTGAAGCTCTCGACAAGGCCGTCGCCCTAAAATGGACAACCACAGCGGAAGAAAACACCGCAAACTTTGTACTGGAGCGAAGCGCTAACGGAACAGAATTCTCCACCCTGGCCACTGTACCAGCAGCGGGGAACAGCGCCGAGGAACAGCAATACGAATTCATCGATGAGCAGCCTCTGAGCGGTTATTCCTACTATCGCCTGGTGCAAAGGGACCTGGATGGACAGGAGGAGGTCTTTCGCGTCCGAACCGTCTTTTTCCAAGACGGACCGACGGTAGCGCCTACACTTAGTCCGAACCCCACTAACGGAGAATTCATTGTTGAGCTGCCCGGGACGGAGCAGCAGCAGATTGTAAACATCAGCGTTTATGACGCTACTGGCCGGCAGGTGTATGAACGGCTTAGGATCATAAATGGGGAGCGGCGCAGACTGGTACAGCAACTACCTGACGTACCGGCAGGTTTGTACCGGGTACTGATAGAAGTTGATGGCACTAGCTTCACAAAGAGTCTGATCGTGAAATAGCAGCGGCGCGCATACGCAGGTGCAAGGGGCCTTGATAGGCAGAGGGAAAACTGAGCTGACGCTTTTTCACTGCTTCATTATACCCTCCCCTGGCACCTGCGGTGAGCGCCTCCTTTTTTGTGTATATATTGCGAATATGTTTTCTCTCATATAGTGTAAACCTTTTTCATTGAAAATAGCGCCGCAAAAAACAAGCCAAAAGTTCTCCGTTCCACTCCTCTATTGTCTACTTTTTTTGACTATTTCTTGTAGTGAAAAAGCGGAAATACCGGAAGAAGAGCCTATCCCTTCTTTACTTGAGCAGGAATTGCTACAAGATGATTACCTGCAGGTCCTACCTCAGGGAGAGGACCAAAAGCGTGAATGGGATTCATTGATTCATGCCTTGGAGCCCGTTTTGCTACTTGAGACTGCTCAACGACCAGCTCGCGATTTACAGGCGATGCGTAAAGTATGGGAGCCGGTTTTTGGTAGCTACGATCGATTAGCTAACTATATCGACCTATCAGCAGAAAGCTATTTAGCCGCTGGAAAAGTAGACATTGCCACCAGGTTGCTATTGATTACGGGCCATTTTTGTAATGTAGAAGGAGACCACCTCCTGGGAACTTCTTACAACCAAAAAGCCTATGAAGTAGCCCGGGAAAACAGAGACACCTCCTCCATGGGTTGGGCTTTATCCCAGTCTTCGGATTCTTTCATTTTTTCCGCAGACACTGCTAGTGCCATGGGGTACTTAAGGCGGGCAATGACCTTTGCCGAAACTACTCAGGATTACGGGCTAAAAGCGTCTATTTATATTCATATCGGTGCTGCGCATCATTACGTAGGAAATATACAGGGGCTATACGATTATAATCGGCAAGCATTAGCCCTTAGTCGAGAAAAACAGCTAAAAGTGTTCGAACAACTTTCTTTGGTGAATACTGCCTTTGCGCTGAAAACCATGGGCACCCCGGACCAAGCCATCAATCTCTTACATTCAGAATTTGTTCCTAGTGACAATCAACTAGCTGACGCCACGGCGTTCATGCAAATGGTCCTTTTTGAGTCCTATCTCTCTTTGGAAAACTTTGAAGAGGCTGAAAAAGCTATATCAATAGCCTGTCAAATTTCGGAAGAGTCAGGGTTCTTTTTTGCCATTTCTTATTGTAAAAAAGGATTAGTGGATTTTTATGAAAAAAAGGGAAGCCTGGATGAAGCGATCAAACAACTTAAAGAATACCATGCTCATCGGGAATTAGCGCTTAGTGATGACGCACAAAAAGATATGCGGGCGATACAGATTACGCAACTCGAAAAGGAAAAGGAATGGACCATAAGCCGGTTGGAGCAAGAACGTAAAGAGCAAGAATTTGAGCAGCGATCAAAGCGGAATAAAATATTGTTCCTAGCATTTGGTGCTTGTTTTTTGATCATGCTACGGCTCGTTTATATTATGGGCCGAAATAAAATTAGACAAGTGTCTCAGCAAAGGCAATTAGCCGAGGTGAAATTGAATTTGCTGCGGGAGAAAATGAACCCTCACTTCATGTTCAATGCCATCAACGGCATCCAGAACCAGATATTAAAGTCTAATTCAATTGAAGCCTACAATTACCTGGGAAAATTTGCGGATTTACTTCGAATGATTACAAAAAGCGAAGCTAGCTTTTTCACAGATCTTCAGGAAGAGATTGAGTTTTTAACCACTTACCTTGATTTGGAGAAACTTCGCTTCAGGCAGCAATTTGATTACAAGCTCATTGTGGATGAGAAATTGAACGATTGTGACCTTCTTATTCCGAGCATGATGATCCAGCCATTCGTAGAAAACGCCATCGTTCATGGTCTGTCTCTACTACCGAAAGAAGGTCTATTAACCGTCCATCTTGAAAAGATACCTGAAAACATTCGTTGCGTCGTAAGGGACAACGGACGTGGCCGGGCAGCGGCCAATCTGATTACAGATGGGAATAAATCTAAACATCTTTCGGTGGCATCAGATATTGCAGATCGCCGCATCGATTTTCTTCGCGACTCTGGTTATGAAGATACCAGAATAGACATTAAGGATCTTTATGAAGGTGAAAAAGCTTGCGGTACGCAGGTGACACTTATTTTGCCGATTATAAGAAAGGAGGCGAATATTGGATAGCTTCCCCTTCGTTATCCTACTTAACATTAAGAGCGTGTCTAAAGCACATACTCTTCACCCGGGATGTAGGTCTTCACCTACGGAATCGTCCCTAACGACAGAGTTCATAAATTGCCCGTACATTCACCTCCGTGTTTGAATTCAATGAATGGTCCGGCCCCTTATTACCTGGTTTTTTGCAGGGAGTAGTCTTTGCGGCAATACTTGCCCTACGGGGCTCCCGTGAAGAACGCATAAGTGACTATCTGGCAGCCTTGCTACTACTGATGGGGAGTCTTTACGTAGGCCAATGGATGCTCGGCTTCGCCGGTTGGTACGACGCCCATGACTGGCGGACAACCCTAATGTTCTATCTCGAATGGAAGAACCTACTCGCCTTCGGCCCACTCATCTGGCTCTACTTCAGGGCACTGACGAACACTGACTTTCGCTGGGAACGCCGCTACTGGCTTCACTTCGTCCCTCTGTTCATTGTGCTACTGGAGCCAGTCGGCGTTATTCTATACGATTGGTTTTACTGGCGCTTGATTCGTGGCGCGGACTTCGAATTCTTTTACGGCACCCGTGGCCCCGCCGCAGATTGGTCCAACAATGACAATGGCTATCCATTTTGGTATTATGGTGTTGCCGCTTTCAGTTTTTGTCATCTCATTTTCTACCTGGTTAAAACCTTGAAAGAATACCGCCATTATCGGCAGTACCTGGTCGCGGAATTTTCCAACGCGAATCAACTCCTGTTCTCCAGTCTGCGCTTTACGCTCTATTTAATGCTCATCGGGGTAAGCCTTACTTTCCTTCTGGAACTCGGCAATCTAGTCTATAGCACCACCTATATTGATAGCTGGGACAGCTATTTCGTTATGTCCGTTTTTACTTTTCTGGTCGCTATTCAGTTTCTCGTTATTTCGCCAACGGCCACCCGGGCACTCCGCTTTGAGCCCGAAAAGGAAGCACCCGTCGTACCGCCAGCCGACACTGCCATACGAAAGCCGGTTCCCGACCTTACCTCCACCCCCGCAGAGGCCGATGAAGACCTCCAACGCTGGGCTGAAAAACTCACACAACGACTGGATACTCACGAGGACTACTTAAACCCCGATCTAAAAATGGGAGAATTGGCCGGTCACCTACGCACAAACTCCTCCGTTTTGAGCAAAGTCATTAACACGGTATACGGGCAAAATTTCAACGACTACATTAATGGCCTTCGCTGCGAGGTATTCCTCAATAAAGTACGGGCCGGAGAGCATTTACAGCACACTTTACTCAGTCTTGCCCTCGATTGCGGCTTTAACTCTAAATCGACCTTCAACCGGGCTTTTCGCAAGCATACGGGCAAGAGCCCCGGTCAAATGGTCAAGGAAATCGGGCCCGAATCATGATTTGAGTCGTCCCGAAAGCTAATCTGACGCGCAGGCGGCCCAAAAATGCCGGTGCTTTGTGATCAACAAAAACAAAGTGCTATGCGAGTTATCACCATTCTATTTTGCTTTCTATTCTTTGCCACTCAGCTCACTTCTTGCGCCAAAGCAGTAGCGGGTGTTGGCATCCCTGCTCAGCAGGAATTCATCCTGGGGGAATACTCCAACCGTAGTTATAAGGCTGTACTAAAAAATCAGGGTACAACTGATGTTACGGTCTCCGTTCGCGATAAATCCACTGGAGAACAAACCCAGGGCTTTGGCCTGGCGGGTAGTGCCACTGTCCACATTTCAGCTAATGAGGAAGTACATCTGATCAACAACTCTGATCGGGAAGCGCAGGTAAAAGTAAAGCTGAACGCGAACGTGCAGGGAATGGGGTATAAGGCTTTACAGAAGTAGAAAGCCTCTCCCCTAAACACCAAGTCCCAAATAAAAATCTATACTAATGTTCTCCTCTACTACAACAAGATTACTGGCCCTGGCCATCTTCTTACTGAGCACTACCCTCTCGGCACAACTATACGCCCCCTTTCGCTTCGAGCATAATGACCGTACGAT
>CALIGP010000414.1 GCA_938021455.1 uncultured Lewinella sp.
GTCGCCAGATCTTTGGCGTATCCGTAATAAGCCAGCAGCCCCGCTACCAGCGAACCTCCGATGCTGAGGCCCACCTTCAGGCCAAAGATCATGGCCGAGAAGATGATCGCCGTGGCTCGGCGGTTATTCTTCCACTCGGAGTAATCGGCTACGTCAGCAATCATCGCCCAGAGGATCGGAATAGTGACACCGTAAGTAAGCCCATGCCCGATCTGGAGAATGAATACCGTCCAGATGGCGTCCGCCGGAACGACGATGTAAGCCAGGAGAAACAGTGTTGAAAGGAAGAGGAAACCTCCGAAGATGTTCCGCTTACCGTACTTGTCAGCCAGCCGCTTCGAGAAGAATATCCCGATGATTTGACAAATGATGCTCACCGCATTATAAAGGCTGAACGTAGCTGAGCCCGCCGATGAATCACTGGCAAACAAGCTGCTGGCTCCGACGGAATCGAGGAAAGCCCGCATGGCTCCTTCGTCTAGGTATTGTTCGAAATAATAGATGTAAGAACCACCCTTGAGTGCCAGAGTAACGAAGATGAGCGTTGTCAGGATCAGCATCACCACCCAGGGCCGGTTGCCAAACAGGTCTTTGAGATCGTTGATTACGGAAGACTCCTGTTCCGGTTTTGGGATGACGCGTTCTTTTGTTGTCAGAAAGGTGATCAGTAAGCAAATCACCCCCACTACGGCCAGCACCATCATCACTTTTTCAAAGCCGACGGCCTTGTCGCCATCGCCCGCCCAGATTACAATAGGGTAGACGAGCACCTGAATGATGAACTGTGCTACCATAACGGCCACGAATCGATAGCTGGAGAGACTGTTTCTTTCCGACATACTGCCGGTCAGGACACCGCTCAAAGCAGAGTAGGGGAGGTTGTTGGCCGAATAGATCATCACCAGTAAGAGATAGGTAACACCGGCGTACCAGAGCTTTCCCGAAGGGGCGAAATCTGGTGTAGCAAAGGTGGCCATAACGATGGCGCCGAAGGGGACTGCTGTCCACAAAATCCACGGGCGAAATTTGCCCCAACGGGTCCGGGTCCGGTCCGCAATTGCTCCCATGATGGGGGTAAACACTGCTCCGCCGATAATACCTGCCCAGAAGATAATCAGGGAAGCCCAGCCGGCTTCGATGCCGTAAACATCGGTGTAGAAGAAAGCGATGAAGGTCACCAGGGTCTGGAATACCAGGTTGGCGGCGAGGTCGCCGAGGGCGTAGCCTACCTTTTCGGTGACGGAGAGCTTGTGGTTGATGATTGACATGGGTGGTCTTTTAGTATGTTGGTTCTTTGGTCTTTTCTACGCTCGGCGGACGACGTTGTTTAGTTAACCTCATTAGCCTGTTTCTGATAGTTGTAGTTGTTCTCACCTTTTTCCTGTTCAATAAGCGACATCACACGCTCATAGACGGGCTTTTTCTGATAGGATCGGTCAAACAGTAAGGGATAGTTTGTCCGTCCGCTAATCGGCCAGCCATTCAACCAGGAGTGACCGTCGTTGACACCCCAGAAGGTGATCCGTTCAATGTTATCAGCATGTTTGAGGTAGAGTTGGAAGAGGTCTTCGTAGCGATCCGCCAAAACGGCCTGCATGGAATCTGGCAGAACGTCGGGGAAAGGGTTCATGTAGGGGCTGTTCTCGAAGTTCTGGCTGACTTCTGCGCCGACGAGATCCCATGGATTGGGTAGTACCGTTACGTCCAGTTCCGTCATCATAATGGGCAAGTCGGCTTTTTCGTAGGCGATGATGGATTGCTCGATCGTGTCGATAGTAGGGCCAACAATGCTGTAGTGGGCCTGCATGCCGATGCCATCCACCCGGCCGCCGTTGGCCCGGATTTTTTCGATCATCCGAATGGCGCCCTCGCGCTTATCGGCATTCCACATATTGTAGTCGTTGTAGTAGAGCTTTGTCTCCGGCCCGGCGGCTGCCGCCGCCATCTTGAAGGCTTCGGTGAGATAGTCTTCGCCCAGTACTTTGTAGAAGTGACTCTCCCGCAGCGTGCCATCTTCGTTCAACGCTTCATTTACAACGTCCCAGCCATCAATGCGTCCTTTGTAGCGACCAGCAACGGCGTCGATGTGGGTTTTCATGGCGGTAAGGAGCTCGTCAGGGTCGGTAATTTCTTCTACGTACTTACTCAGCTGGCTGTGCCAAACCAGTGCGTGCCCAACAATGAACATATCGTTTTGCTCTCCGAATTCAACGAAGGCATCGGGATCCTCCCAGTTGAAGACACCGGGTTCCGGATTTATCTCCTCCCATTTCATCATGTTCTCCGGCGTGATGGTGTTATACTCACGAGCTACCAGCGCCTGTCCTAAAGTATCTGTACCGTTAATGTGTTTAACCCCCAGGGCGGCTCCAACTACGAATTGATCCGCAAAAACCGTGGAAAGAGTGAAAGGGATTTCTTTTGGACTTTCTTCAGCTGTAGCGGGTGATTCGCAGCCATATAGGCAGGCGAATGCCAGTAGTAGCAGGTAGTTCTTGATGTGCATCTTCTCGACTTTAATAGTGTATTATCTAATGCTCATAGCTTCGCAGCACCGATATACAGGCAATTTAAGTCTCCTTAATCATGGCAATCCATTGCGATAACTAATTATTTTTTAGACACAAAAAAAGCCGACGCTGAACTCAGGTTCAGCGTCGGCTCCGGAAAGAGGGTGATCCCTCTCTTATTTCAGACTTACTCCGGCTTCTTACAAGCTTTCGTTTTATCGGCACAGCAAGCGTCTCCTTTGGGCTTGCAACAGGCAGCTAGTGCCTCTTGAGCTTTGGGACGTGCAGGAACCTCATCAGCTTCATAGCCGGTGTTGGCGATGGCCTGACGGAGGGTCGCTACGTCTACCACATCTGCATCATACTTGATCTTTACTTTCTTCGTTACCAGATCGAGCTCAGCTTTTTCGACACCATCGATGTCGTAGAGGTTTTTCTCAATGGCGTTCTTGCACATCTCACAGACGGCATTAGTCTGGATGACAACTTTCTTGGGGGGAGCTGCCATGGCCGTGAAGGCGAAGACAACGAGGAGGAGGAATAAATTCCGCATAACTTAGTTCGATTTATAAGGTAAATATAATGGTTTGACGGTTGATTTGGTGGAAGGTCAACCAGCTTAAGGATTATTTAAGGTTGCAACTTGCAGGTTAATGGTTGCAAGTTGCAGGGTACAGGTTGCAAGTGACGGGATGCAACCTGCACCCTGCACCCTGCAACTTGCCCCTGCCCCTACTCCAGCGTCCACCGCACCCCCGCAAAGGCCCGGGCGCCGAAGATGGGTTGGTATACCTGACTGGCGTCGAAGTATGCTCCGTCAAAGGGTTCCCAGGCACCGATGATGGCGTTCGCCTGCTGAACGTTAGTCAGGTTCTCTCCACCCACGTAGAATTCCGTTTTGGCGTTAGCGACGTAAGTCACCTGTGCGCTCATCATTCCGAAGGAAGGAGAACGCTGGGGGTGGGGGAGGAAGATCTCCTCCGGGATGTCATCGAAGTCAATGAGCCGTTGCTCGCCCACCCACTGGTAATTCAGGTGAGCCTTGATGCGCGCTCCGTCGTAGCCGATGGTGGCTAGTGCGCGGTGGCGCGGTGTGAGGGGGACTTCGCGCAGGCCGTTGGTGGCGTAGGTCTGCTGCACGTCATTGTATTTATAAGCGAGCTTGATGTCGATCAAGGGCAGTATCTCGTAGTTCATGCTCACCATCAGGCTGGTGGCGAAGCTCTCTCCGTCTAGCTGGTAAAGGCGAAGGGTGCCGAGGTCCTGTTCTGCATCAACGATAATCTGATTGTCGAAAATTGTGCGGAAAGCATCGAAAACAATCTGTCCTTCTCGGCCAGCAATGATGAAGTCTCGGGTGTAGTTAATGCCTAAATTCCAGGCGGATTCCAAACCGATAAAACCAGGGTTTTCGCTACTTACTTCATTGCCCGTGGGCAAAGTCACCGTACGGCTGCTGGGCAGCCAGTTCAGGTTGTCCACCAGAATGTTGGGCGATCGCCAGCCCCGGCCA
>CALIGP010000415.1 GCA_938021455.1 uncultured Lewinella sp.
CTGCACCGTTGGATTCTCCCGGTATGCGAAGCACTGCATCACAGCTGCGGAGCACCCGGTGAGCAATGGGGTAGGAAATGGCATTGTAGATGTCGTCACCCACTTTCTTAGAACCCGCCATTCGCATCAAGGGTAGCGCAAACCATTCTCCTACGACTGGCGTGTGTCCTTTTTGGAAAACCTGATAGGCGGCTTGCTCCAATCGGGTGAGGTTTTCTTGGATAAGTAGTGGGTCATCGTTAGTGCCACCTCGGTAGGGGCCTGAAATCATGATCATCATCTGCTTGCCGAATTTTCCCCAAGGTAGTGGAGCTACTGTTTGAATATCTTAAGCTAGATTAAGATCGTTCTTCTGTCAGTAATTTTTTTTTCAAAGTAGAGAGGAACTCCGGCGTAATACCTAAATAGGAGGCGATGTCTTTCTGGCTTGCGTCCTGTTCAATGTTTGGATATCGGCCAGTCAGATTTAGGTAGCGGGTAGGAGCATCGTCGGTAATCAACTCAAGCGAACGCCGTTGTTCTCTGATGTAGGAATATTGCATCATATTCCTGAAGGCCGTTTCAAAGGAAGGGAAGTTGGAAATGAGATGGTTGAAATTCTCTTTCGTTAACTTGTAAATGATAGCCTCGGCGGTTGACTGAATATTAATTTTTGATGTGTGGTTATTCGTGAAACTATCAATGTCCGTAATCCACCAATCGGCGAATGCAAACATGATTACACGTTCCTTCCCTGACTGATCAAAGATGTAGCTTTTGCAGCAACCCCGATAAACGTAGTAAATGGCGTTGCAGGACCGATCCCCTTTCAGCAGGAATTGATTTTTATCGATTTCTTGCCGCTCAAATTTTGAAGTGATGTTATTTAATTCTTCCTGGCTAATGGTGGCCCGCTTACACAGGTTACGGGTGAGCATTTCGAGTTCGGAGGACATATAGCGTGCATTAGAGAACCAGTAGATCTAAACAAGGTAGGCTTTCCTTATTCACACTTCAATAGGCTGGCAAGAATTGATTTGTGGACAATCTTGTTACACCTTACCCATAATCCTATCCATCACCCAACTGGTATGTAGGGCTGTCTTACCCGTTGACGGGTGAAAGTAGCCACCGTCTAATAGTTGCCGTTTTATGTTCTCTACGTGGGGCATCTGAACGTGGTACGGATGTTCGATAAACTTCTCTTGTCGTTTATCTCCCTGGATAAGGACAACGGGTTGCTCGTCGAAAATGGAGAACTGGATGCTTCCCTTACTACCCATGATTTCGACCCGGTCTTCTGATCGGCTACTGCCAAAATTCCAATTACCCGTACCGGTTATTTCGTCGTTGTGGAGCCAGCAGGCCGTGAAGGCATCTTTTGCTCCGTACAGCCCCTGTTGGTTTAGGCTGATGCCGTGCACCGTCGTCATGTCACCTAAGAAAAAGGCGAACAAGTCAAGCCCGTGGCTCGCCAGATCGTCAAAGTAACCACCAGGGGCTACCGCAGAGTCTGTGCGCCAATTGTTAGCGCCAGAAAGATCCTGTGTGCTGGGCGATTTACTCAGTTGCCAGTTAATGTGACGCAGATCGCCAATCTCCTGATTGTCCAACCAGGTTTTTACCTGAAGGAAGCGGGGTAGGGAGCGCCGATAATAGGCAGAGAATAAAGGGACATTCCGTTCAGCAAACGCTTCGTAAATGGCCAGACTATCGGCGTAGCTCGGAGACAGCGGTTTTTCCACGCAGCATGGCTTACCCGCTTCGGCGACTTTGATTGCATAAAGCCGGTGAGTGTCAGGCGGTGTAGCGATATAGACGGCATCGATGTCGGGATCGTTGATTAAAGCGTTGGCGTCAGAGTAGGTTTTTTCGACCTGATGACGACGGGCGTAATCTTTCAACTTGGCTTCGTTGCGTCGCATCACCGCACGGAGTTGGAAGCCCGGTGTTTTCTGGTAAGCAGGGCCGCTTTTTACTTCCGTAACGTCGCCGCAGCCAATGATGCCCCATCTAAGTGGGGGAGAAGTTGAGGCGTCAGTTGTCATGGGGTATTTTATTCCGCAAAATAAGATGGCGCGGCCGCAGGTGCAAGGTTTTTCTTCAGCGGAGCAATGCGAGTACAGGGTGACACAAGTTTATCTGTGTTGACAGAGAGCCCTCGGTGCCCTTCTCGGCGAGTCTCTACTTCGTCGAGACTCGCTCGAAGTTTGCGCTGAGGAGGGGCATGTCTAATTAGAAACTTATGTTACACTGTACTAGCTCCCCAATCCCAGCAAACGCTTCCACCAGGGGCTGGAGGTACCTACTTCTCCTCGAGGTGGTACAGAAATTTCTTTCACCCGGGCTTTCACCCGTTCCGCTGGCGGTAAGTAAGCCCGGTCATGCCGGGCCCACAAAGCCTCTACGCGAGAGAGATAATCTTTGCCCAGATCAGGACGAACCATGTTGATGTAGGCTGCATAGCCGTGCAGAGAAGGGAAAAGGTTTGGCCCGTCTCCCCAAGTCTTCCCTTCCGGGCCGTTTTGCTCAATCTGATGGATGACCGCACGGAACTGGCGAAGTTTCTTACGCGGCAGGCTCGCTTTTTCGTTGACGATAATCCCCGTTACCTCCCGACGCGCACCCTTATGCATGATCTGCGTTTTATCGGGGTGAACGATAAAGCCTTCATCCTTAATAATCTGCTTCACCTGCCAAAGTAACTTGCCAACGATCGAGCCGTGCTGGGCGTCATCGCCTGAAAAAGTCAGGTCATCGGCGTAGCGGGTGTAAGTCAAGCCAAATTTTTTGGCCACGCCACTAAGGCGGGCATCGAGGCGTCGGCAAATCAGGTTGGTCAGCTGAGGGCTGGAGGCTGCTCCCTGTGGCAAAGCCCGCTTGCCGGTATGAACGTAATAAGTCTTTCCATCGGCAGTAATCTGGTCGGTTTCCGGCTCGGTGCACAATAGCCCCAGAACGGTAGCGATCTTTTCTGAATAGCCCAATTCGCGAAAAAAGCCCTTGACGCGACGGTAAGTGACGGTGGGAAAGAAATTTTGCAAATCCATGTTGACTACCAGCGTATGGCCTACGTGCGGCAGGGCGTTGGTCAGGATACTTCTCCCGGGTACGAAGCCGTGGGCCTGTTCGGTTACCTCCGGCAAATAGAGAATATTTTCCAGCACCCAGCGCTGAGCGTCTTTGAGCAGCGGGAGCGGGGCGGATATTTCCCGGAAGCCACCCGTTTTCTTTGGCAACTTGAATCTTCGGTAATGACTACTTTCACTCACCACGCGGTTGAAGGTTAACCACCGTAGTTTCCCTACCGTGAGGTCCATACGGCTAGCCAGGTCAGCCATGTCTTTGAAGTTGGGTAATCCCTTCTTTGCGAGTTTTTCCGGCTTAGCAGTATTGTCGCGCAGCCCGTAACTAACTCCTTCACCGAGGTAGGTAATATCGTTGGCCTGTTTTTCCTGCCAGGCAGTAGCCTTAGCCTGGCGATCGGCTTCACGACGATCCTTTGTCTCCTGACGGCGTTGACGCGCTTCCTTCATACGCTGTTTGCGCATTTCCCTTAGCTGGGTCTTAATGTTCTTTTGCGCGGTCTGTTGGGCGGAGAGCTTTCTGAGTTCTTTGCGCAGTTCATTCTCGCGGGCAATGATATCCTCCTGTACCGTAGGCTGATCAGCGTCCTTTGGCCAGAAACCGAAGCGTTGCATTTCTTCGAGAATGAAGCCCTCGCGGCCTTTGTCCTTGATGAGTTGCTGTAGTTGCTCGCGACTGCGTTCCATGATGAAGGGTTGTTGATTTGAAAGAGGGACAGGGGCTATGAAAAAAGTTGAAAAATGCCGGGGCCGCCTTCGACGATCCTGGAACCACACGGGTCAACTCCGCGACCAACGGGGTAGCGATATTGGGTTTCTCCGAAACCGAACCGGCAATGTTGCTACCCCGTTACAGGGCGCAACCAACCGACGCGGGTGGTGAGGTAGGGGCAGGTAGAGAACATAGGCGGCGCTGCGCCGCCCGGGAAGCAAGTTCTTTGGCCCCGGCAAATCAATTCTTTAAAAACGCCGGAGTCGCCTTCGACAATCCTGGAACCGCCCGGATCAACTCCGCGACCACTAGGGTAGTGCTATTGGGTTTCTCCGAAACTGAACCGGCAATGGCACTACCCTAGTACAGGGCGCAACCAACCGATTCGAGCGGTGAGGCTAGGGGTAGGTAGAGAACGTGGACGGCGCTGCGCCGTCCGGGAAGCAAGTTCTTTGACCCAGGCGTTTATTTTTTAAAGGTTACCACGTTAGGTAGCCCGGTTTTATCTTACGTGCCCGCGTGCATCCGCAGCGCAAGCATGTGTCGGCAAGGACCGAGCCTTAGCCCGTTTGCCTTGTATTGATCACAGCTACAGTTAGCATCCGTGAGTTGTTTGTCTTCGTTAATTCGTAGCAGAGTTTTGTGGAGAACTCCACCGTCGTTGACCTGGCCAGCAACGGTTTCGCCTTGCTCGAGGCGAGCCTGACCGGTGATGTTGACGTGGCCACCAAGCTCCAGGATGAAGGCTTCCTGTTCCACCTCGCTACTATGGCGAAGGGTCTCCAGCGGGATGCCGTCTTTACTCAGTTCACGGGCGCGGTACACCCCCTTGTTGAGGTCGTAGATGACGTTGCCCGCGCGGGCGTGCTCGCTCATCAAACCGTGAATCTTTGCCCGGTCGAAGCCCGTGGCCGTAACGAGCTGGTCAGTGGTCCGGAACCAGTTATCACGCAGCGCCTGATAAGATCGATCCAGATCGCTGGGCGTATAATTTACCCGGGCGGTCATTAGATTAAACTGGCCAGCACGAGACCAGTCATTCTCCGTCCAGCCACTCATGCCGAGGGTGAAGGTCATGCCGCCCAGTTTGAGTAGGAAAAAACTTGGCTGCCCGTCACCTAGTAAATGAATACGTACGAAATCCGCCAGAGGGAGCAGACGCTCCAGCACCAGCAGGCGCCGGCGACCCCAAACCTTTACGCTGCGGGCAACATCGCCCAGGTACGGGCTACGTGGACAATCCACGATCTTGCCCCAGGGTTGGAAGTTTATCTTTACCGCTTGCCCTGGCGTCAGCTCGAAGCGCATATAACGTGGGCCTTGCTTTGCCCGCTTTTGTCGTAAGACAAAAAGAATGTTTGCCAGGTCAGTAGGGTGCAGGTCAAAGCTAACGGCGGGCATCGTCATGGCGGTACTCACCTGCAGAAAGCCTCGAACCCAACTGTCGGGCAGATCGATCTTTTCTTCCTTGAAATCCGCCTCCCGTTCAGTGGTGACCGTAAATCCGCTAGGTTCTACCCGTAAATCTGTTTGTTTATAAGTTCGAATTTTTTGGAACTCGGTGTAAAGTGCATCTGAGTAATCTACGTTCGTGGTTCCGCAGGCGAAGGTGTCTACGCGTTCAAACTGGTTGTAGTCCAGGCTGAGTTTGCCATAAGTGCTTTCGTCCTGGCTGAAGCACTCGAAGAAGAGCTCGTCGGGGTGGATGGTTATGACGGGGTCGAGAATGAATCTCGCGTCGTAATCCATTGTCCACATATGCCGGCGCCATTTATTCTGGGCTGCCCAGAAAGGTTTCATAACCCGGGAACGATCCTTTCTTACGGCTTCCAAATCGGTGCGTACTTCAGCGATACGGTTACGCAAATCGGGTAAGTTCGTCATGTGCTCGGCTAGCCAGAGTTGTTCTTGTTCGGCCGCCCAGGCTTTATAGTCGGTTTTATCCTCCCGCTTGAAACGAAGATCGGACTTGACGACGGCATGCAAGGCACTCATCGCCTCGCGGTAAGCCACCTTACGGCCCAGGCTACCGACGAAGTACGTTGGCTCCCGCAGCAGGTCGGGGGCAAAGCTAAGGGCCGTGCCACCCGCCGTTTGGCGCACCGTACTGCCGCCCTGGTATTTACGCTCGAATTCCATCAGCTGATCTTTTTGGGTTGAGAAAGGTTCGTTGCGGTGACTTGCAGTGGCGTATCCAGGTGAGGGTAGCGGCGGCGCAGGTCGTTAAGAATTTGCAGGCATCTGGCCCGGTCGCCGATGGCGATGGTGAGCATCAATCGTTCTAATAGCGGGATGACGAGTTGAGCCGTCGATTCGTTCTTTGCACTTTCGCTTGCCAGAAAGGTGAAGACCCGGTCTTTGGCAACTCGTCCACGGCTGATTTGACTCAGTAAAGTCTTAAAGAAGGGTTCCAGCTGTTCAATGACTTCCGGTTGGCCGGTAGCATGCGTTTCCAACCAGTTAGCGGCAAAGCCTTGTACCTGCCGACCAGGGTGCTGACTGGCGCGGAGCAGAAAATCAGTCGCCTCTGTTTTACCCACGTAGCGTTCAACGAACTCCAGCGTAAATACCTGGACGTCTTCGCGAGGGATATCTAAGAGCGCAATCAACACTTCCGGTGTCCAGTCACGGGCCGTCAGACGATCGCGCAGAAACTGCTTGGCGAACGTACGACTGTCTTCCCAGTGGGTGTCAAATAAGCGGACGAAATCCAGCACTTCGTAAACCGACCGGTCGGCGCTGGTGGTAAGCCGTTGATGGGCAAATTCCCGAACGTCTACCCAGTCGTGGCGGCCCAACTCTACCAGTTCGTTGGTGGAGAGCGTACCCGTTGATTTGCGGTCGGTCAGCGCGACGAATCCAACCTGTTGAGCCGGGACTTTGCGGCTGCGAAGTAGTTTCCAAATCTCCTCATCGGATACTTCCGTCAGGTAGGGACGGATGGGCGCATGACAGAGTAACTCACTGATCGTAGCGTGGATTTCAGTCGCCTGTCCTCGCATGCGGAGGAAATCGACGAGCGTAGTGACCAGTTCTTTCCCGAAATCAGGATATTGCTGTGCCAGCTTGCGGGCAATTGGTACGGCTACGTCACGTATCTCCTCGGGCTCGGCTACGCACATGCCCAGTACCGTTTCACGATGATTAGCGTAAAGATTTTCTAAGGGTAGTGTACCGAAAATCTCGATGCCCGCGGCGCGGACTTCCACGTGTTCGGCGGTCATCAGTTGTAGGATGAGGGCATAGGGCTGGGGCTGGCGTTCTCGTAGTAACCTGGCAGCCAGTAGCCCGGCGGCGGGCAGCGGGTGCCGGGCCAGCGCGCTGAGTTGCTCTTCCGAAATTTGCGCCAGCTCGGCAGCATGGAACCGTTCCAGCCAGGCCAGAGCGAAGGCTAAGCGAGTGGGGTCCTTCTCGGTAAGCAGAGGGACGAAAACTAAGCCAAATTTCGACTTCAGATTATTCGCCACCCAGTCACGTAGTGCTTCTTGCTCGTGTACAATCAGGGCGTAGGTGATAGCGTCAGTAACCAGCTCCGGCCGGTTAGTAAGAACTAGAGGCACTAGACCGTTAATGCCTTCGTGTTGTGACACCAGCATTTTATCAATGTCAGTAGCCGTAAGAGCCGCGCTAAAGTCGGGCTTAGCCGTAAAGACCCGCAAGGAGAAATCTTGCACCAGCCGCATGGTTGATTCACCAAGCAAACGAATGATGGGCTCTGGCCGCTCATCCCAAAGAGGGGCGTAGCGCTCCCGCCGACCAGTTAGGGCGGTGAAGGGCTGGGAGCCACTGACGAAAGTCTTGGTGGAGTCGATCTCATAGCCTGTTTCGCCGCCGTTGACGATCCAGTGCAAGGGCACCAGGTCCGCCGCTTCAGGGTAATAAATTTTGTATTGTACGTACCGGTGCCTGCGGGCTTTCTGATCGTAAACGTAACGGCCGGTCGATTCTTCAGAGGGCGGCTCTACAGTTTGATCGTTGAGGGCCAACAGGATATTGGTAGCCATGTCTACGTAGCCTTTTCCATACTGGCTGTTACCTAAAGTGGTCAGCAAGCGGTAGCCCCGCCGTAGGAGACTTTGACGAGTAGCAGGGGTGAAGCCCCACTTTGTATTTCGTTGTTTACTCATCTCCGCGAGGGAGGTGGGGTTTTGCCAGTCGTAAGGCATCGCTGGGTGGTAGGCGGAGCGGCTACGTAAAACCGAACGCCAGCGGCCACCAATCTCTTTATAGTCATACCGTCTTTGGACGGAGGACACTGGAACTCCTTTCCAGATCCAGCAAAAGAGTGCGCCAACCGTTGGGTAATCCGCCAGCTGTTCGGCGGCCTTGAGGATGTAGCGGAGGGGCTGAAAGTAGTTGCCCCGCTGTGGTAAACTCACAAGGTAGAGCACCAGCGATGGCAACAAAGAGGGAGACTCCGCATAGAGACTTAAATAGAGTGGGTAGAGCCAGTCGTTGACCTCGTCGTCCCGTGTCATTTCCTGCAAACGACTGTTGAGGCCTTCCGGTGTTGTAACCCCGGAAAAGGAACTGAGGTCAGACAAGTGAACGGCCTCCAACTTACCCCCTAGCTGCAGGATACTCTGCCGCGCGGCTCGCACTATAATAGCGGAGGATTTATGCTGACGGCGTAATTCTTCCACCAGCGGAATGTGCTCTTTCGTACCGATTATGCCAAGTGTCCGGACGAAAGCATGAACGTCGAATTCCGCGACCAATAAAGGCCGTACGGCCAGCAGAGCATCGATGGCTCCCGTAATCCGTAGTTCTCCTACGCGGTAGAGTAGGCGGCTGAGCTTCCAACCGTTCTTTTGATGGCTGAAGTCAATCACTTTACCCGTTGCGGGTAGGGTGTAAACACCGTCGCCACCAGCAGCATGATCCGCAACATACCGCAAGCGGGCGGTAATGGCTTCAGCACGTTCCTGTATTTGCAGTGGTGTTAGCATCTTTCAACTATTTGTTGTTGTTAATTGGCTGATGCAAATATATGCTTACTTAAATTGATTGTGCAACTATTTGGTTATTTTATTTTAAATTTTATTAAAAATAACTTTTTTGATTATATTTTTTAGCTTTTTTGATCTGCTTTTGGCTAAAGTATCCTGAAACGGTTGTTTGCTCCTCTCCAGGGAATAGGTTGCCAGATCGAGTAAATGAGTGGTAGACTACCTCAGCCGAAAACGTAGCGGCACCATCAGTGTTCCGGCTACTGGCTGACCGTTTTCGACTGCAGGGAGTATCCAAGTCAGGTTTTCGGTAGCTACCAGTGCGGCTTCATCCAGTAGAGAATGGACGCTGCGAACGAGCTGCCGTTCGGTCACCCAGCCACAGGCGTCAACGCTAATGGCCACTACGACGGTGCCTTCAATATTGTTTTCCTGGGCCAGGGAGGGGTAGCTTACATGAGTATTGTAAAAGTCAACAAAGTCAAAGGCTTCTGGCATGCTTGGTACCTGGCAGGGAGCCTTCTTGTTTGGCGTAGTGGCGGCGGCGATTTCGGCGGTTATGGTGAAACTGCTATATAGCTGAGCGTGGAGGCTAAAGGCCGTAACACAAACCAGGAGGAATGTGATAATAAAGGACTTCATAATGGGTGGTTTTGGTTATTGTTGACCCAAAGGTGAAGGCAAAAAACACCGGATGCTCTTGAATTCTGGTGAATGGTCGGGATTAGTATATGAACGGTTGTGAAGGGTGAATGAGAAGCAATAGCGCCGAAATAGCTACCTTCCCAAAAGATCAAAGAACCCAACCAATGCGCCAATTACTCCCCCTGCTCTTTCTACTCTTCCTCTGCACCTGCGCCTGCGCCCAAAGCAGCCGCGAATACCTCGAACTCGCCGAACTCGCCGAAATCGAGCAAATGCACATGGCGCCGATGCGCGACGGCATTCGCCTGCGGACAGACGT
>CALIGP010000416.1 GCA_938021455.1 uncultured Lewinella sp.
GAAACCCGCGCTCGCTTCGTACAGAAGTACGCCGTTGATTTTTGGTTTACCAGCGAAGACCTCCCCGATCCACGTAACCGCATCGAGTGGACGGGCAAGCAGATCAAGTTCAACTACCGACCAAATAATCGGGAGAGTCACTTTGAATTCCTCGATCACTTCCAAAAGAACTACCTGGAGAAAATGGGTTTCACCGAATTCCTCCGCTCCACCAAAGAGTTAGAATTTACCTGGCATCAGGCGGGTACCGCTCAGTTTGGTACCGATCCTAAGACTTCCGTTCTCGACCCCAACTGTAAGGCCTGGGACCTGGACAACCTCTACGTCGTAGACGCCAGCTTCCAACCCTCACAAGGAGCGACAAACCCAACTCTGACTATCATTGCAAACGCCATCCGCGTAGCGGACCACATCCGTAAAGATTGGTTCAACGAAGGCAAAGCTCTCTCCACCGACGACTATCCACTCTCCGATGGCTACATGGCCGACAATGCAGCGGCCAACCTAAGCGTCAATAGCTACACTTCTGATGACGAGAACTCTTGGGGAGCGTAAATGCTGGCCTCAAAACGCATTGCGTTTTCCCTAGCCCCTCTCCGTCTCGCCCTAAGCGAGACTTACCGGAGAGGGGTTGGGGAGAGGTTGTTCCGAAGGCGAAGCCTAAAAGGCCGAAGTCCGTCTACAAGAAAAGCGCGAAGCGCCTTTTCGTCTACAAGCCGCGAAGCGGCGTCTAAAAGCAAAGCAAGCGCAGCGCGCTTTGCGCTACCTCCCCCCCGTCTTCATCCCACTCCGTCCGACCCGGTGCCAGTTCACCCCGTTAAAGAGGTTGCCCTCCTTAATGGAGAACCAGACGAAGAGTGGCTTACCGAGAATA
The DNA here is from genome assembly GCA_938021455.1 of uncultured Lewinella sp. Classification (GTDB taxonomy): domain Bacteria; phylum Bacteroidota; class Bacteroidia; order Chitinophagales; family Saprospiraceae; genus Neolewinella. The sequence continues at coordinate 875 of CALIGP010000416.1, forward strand.
TGATCTTCAGGTACGAAACCCCATATCCGACTATCTTCTGAGTTGTGGCGGTTATCGCCCATCATCCAGAAGTAATCCTGTTTAAAGGTGTACTCCGTGATTTCCTTACCGTCGAGGTAGAACTTTTTGTTGCGGGTCTCGTAGCTGGGGTTTTCTTCGTAGACCTTGATGTCGCGCCAGTAGAGTGCGTGCGTGCGGTCATCCAGCTTGATGGTCATACCCTTAGCCGGGATTTTCACAGGGCCGTAGTTGTCTACTGACATCCCCCCGAAGTAGCGAGCTTCGTGTGGATATAGGCGTACTCCACCACCGTCAGATTGGTCCTTCGGCGTGATGGTCATTTCCGGAAGTTCCGCCTTTAATTGTCCGATTTGTCTCTGATTAAGGAACATCACAAACTCTCCTTGCTGGGTGCGGCCATAGTCTTCAGCGCTGATGCCCCAATCCGCCCACTCTTCCTTAATTTCGGTAGGGCCTGGGTTAAGCACGTAGAGGTACTGTACATTATCGGGATCTTCAACGGCTTCCCCATTTATAAACACCTGCCGATCTTTAATTTCCAGTACTTCTCCAGGCAGTCCAATAGCCCGCTTCACGTAATGGTCGCGCTTATCCCGCGGACGAGTAACCACTTCGATTCCCTTGGGATTAAAGCCGCCATAGCGCACATCATGCGGATAATAGTTGTGCCCGGGTGTGATGTAAACCGAGTCTCCGGCGGGTACATTAAACACGACGGGATCAAATCGATCAATGGGCTCAATGGCTGGCAAACGGCGATAAGGAAGCTGGGCACCGTCGATGTAGCTCTCTCCGCCGATCAGCGGTGCGCGATTGTGGGCCAGTGGAATCATTAGCAGCGTCTCCGGCAGGCGCAGACCGTAGTGGACCTTAGACACGAAGAGAAAATCTCCCACGTTCAGGTTACCCTCCATCGAAGGTGTAGGAATGATGTAAGACTCGATGAGTAACAGGCGAATCATCGCCGCTGCAAAGACGGCGAAGATGGCGGCCTCCGCCCAGTCCCGGTAAAACGGTTTTTCAAATTGGGGGTAGGCGGCGTGGACTTTAGTTACCTCACGCCGTTCACCTGACTTTTCAGCAACGGTCAGGTCCTGACGAAACTTACGCTCTACGTCGAGAATAGGGCCTTCATATTTAACTTCCTCTTTACCGCTGAGCCAACCAAAGTAGCCCCAGGAAGCAATGACCGAGAGAACGTGTTCACCAAAACCGAAGCGGCCGAAAGAACGCGCCAGGTCGACCATTAAGGCCGCAAAGATGAAAACGTTGAAGTAGGGGATGAGCAGCAATAGTGCGTGCCAGGGTTTACGCCCCACCAGTTCTGCCACAACAGCCATGTTGTATCCAGGAATCAGTCCGGCGCTGGCCGGCTTACCCGCTTTGGGGAAAAGTCGGTAAAGAGCAAAGCTTAAGGCGACGTAGCCAAGGAGAAGTACCCAGGTTAACCAAGTCATAGTTTCGGAGTAAAAGAGTCAAGTAGTCAAACAGTCCGAGAGTCAAACAGTCCTAATTAAGGACTACTCTTCCTGTCTGACCGCGAAGGTAATACTTCTACGGTAGCGGAAAAGTCGTTGAAGACCAAATGCGACTAGTCTTCGACAAAACCCTCCAGGTAAAGCTTGTGTCCTCCACGGTGGCCGTTGAAGAAAACCTTGACGTTCTTCCGAAAATAACCGGCGTTCATCGCGTCATAGGTAACGTTGATCGATCCGGTGTCTCCTGGCATCACGGGTGCACCTACCCAGTCGGTGGCCGTACATCCGCAGCCGGCCCTTACGTTATCTATCACTAAAGGAGCATCCGTCAGGTTACGAAACCTAAATTCTACGGGGTAATCCTCGTCGCGTACGATGTCACCTACGTCCAGCGTCGTCTCTCCGATCCACTCCACAGGAGATTCGGGTGGGAAGGCCAGGAAGACGAAACCGAGGAGGAGAGTAAATACGTAATTCATGGGGGGGGGATAGATTGTAGACGGTAGTGTTGTAGACGGTAGTGTTGTAGACGGTACAATGGTAGGCGGTAGTGTTATAAATAGCGGACCGGAAGCTGGAAGAACCATCAATCCACTATTAAACGTCGGCCATCCGGCTCTATTTTGTTAAGAAAAACCTATACTTGATATTGGTTATATCTGAAAAGTGAATTGATCTCATTCTACTCACAAAACAACTCGATTATGAAAAAGATATTTTTTGTTCTTGCTCTCTTTTTTGCCGGTACGACGGCTGCCTTTAGCCAAGTCGTTGTTGACGGGGTCAACATCAACAATCTGGAGCAGGTGAGCATGGTCCGAATGATTGCTCAGGAGCGTTTCCTCTCCAGCCGAGTAACCATTTTCATTGATTACGGACAGAGCGTTCAGGGCGGTAGCCGCCAGCGCATGGAAGTGATCAACCCACAGGATGGTAAGCGCATGAAGTTCAACTCGGTCATGCACGCCGTCAACTTCCTCATCGCCAACGGATGGGAATACGTTGAGGCCATGGTACTCCCCAGCGAAGGCAATGCAAGTACTACCGGTGGCAGCACGCAGTATTTATTCGTGCGAGAAGCCAAGTAATCCCCCCCGTAAAACAAGTCTCAATTAAAGGTGCTCATCAGTCGGTGAGTGCCTTTTTTTTGCGCAGCCGCAGGTGCAAGAGGGAGCTATTGAAGAGCAAAGAAAAGACAGTAGCAAAGCGCAGACTCTCCCTCTCCCCTGCTTTTATAAAAACACGCTTTGCACCTGCGGTCCCGCGCCCGATAACGGTGAGGAAAAGACAGGTATCACCGAAAAATCACTACCCCACCCTTAACTTCCTGAAACTCTCCGCCGACGTCAATGTACTGAGCGTCCCAAAAATAACTACCTCCCGGGCTACTCGTTCCGTTGAAAGATCCGTCCCAGCCAGATTTGAGCTCATTGGTAGAAAACAGCAGCTCTCCCCAGCGAGTCCAGATTCGCATCCGGTACTCGGTAATACCCGTTAGCACACCCTCCGGCAGGAAAAAATCGTTGAGCCCATCCCCGTTTGGCGTAAAAGCATCCGGCATGAAGAAGGTATTGACCAGCTTCTGGCGAAGAGCCCTGGTTATGGTGTCCGAGCAGCCACCGGGGTGAGTGGCCACTTGTGTGATCAACACCGTTGAAGAGTCCCTGAGTGTATAATCGAAATCCGCTAGCTGGGTGCTAAACAGCTGTCTTCCCGTCCGATCACGGAGGATGTACCGAAAACGATTCGCCTCAACGCTGCGGTCTAGAATCCGGAAATCGGGCATTAGATTGGTTGGCTCCGCCGGTGTCCATTCGAAGCCCGCCGTCGGTACCGTCCGCACGTCCACCAAGTTCTGAAAGACCGTATCACCGAAGCAGCCCGTTGGGCTCGTAATGGACAGATACACGTCGTAGAGACCAACGTTTTCGTACAAATGGCTGGGGTTTTGTTCTGCGGACGTCCCACCGTCTCCAAACGCCCATTCAAAGCTATATTGGTCATTGACCGGTCGGCTGAGATTGACAAAGGCTTTGGTAAAGGGGGCGCACCCAAAGTCTTCCGCAGGCTCTACCAGGAGCGTACGCGGACTGGGGAAATAGGTAACCACCTTTGTGGTATCTGCCGTGCATCCATTATTATCAACCACACTGAGCTCAACCGGAAACGCTCCGGGCGTTCGGTAGCGGTATTGTGGATTCTGCTGCCTTAGCGGATCATTACCTTCCCTAAAGTCCCACATCCAGTCAACAATGGTGCTCGGAGCGTCAACAGTTGACAGGTCGGTAAAATCAATCGGCTCATCATCGCAGCCCGGTTCAACAAACCCGAAATCTGCCGTCACTTCCGGATAGATCCCTACCGCAAAAAAGACCGTATCAATGCAGTTTTCAGCGGAGGCTTCTTCATTAAGGATCATTATTCCTTCGTAGGTGCCAGGAATAGTTATTTCGGCTATAAAATCACGATCCTTTCCGGTAATAGTACCCGAAGGCCCTTCCAGCGACCAGCTATAGGAGGTAATAAAGTCAACGTTTGTGCTCTCATTGATGATCGTGAATTCTCCCAACTCACACTGTCGAATAAAAAAACGACCGTCCGCATCAATTGCTGTTTCTAAAAGGTCGCCATTCAACTGAGTTTCGCACAGATTGACACCTAATTGAAATTCCCGCTTAGTTTCACTGAGTAAGATCGGATTTGCCCCCCGAGTCCACTCTTCAACGCAAACAGCCAGCGAATAGATACCACGAAAAATAGCTTCCCCTTCCAACAGTCCCGTTGCTGCGTTAATGCTTAGCGCGCTTCCCCTCCCTAGTTGGTTCGTTAAGTCAAATTGTGGGCTCCGAAAAGCGGCCGCAGCATAAGGAGGCGACGACTCAACTTCTGGGTACAAAGGATTCCCCTCGCCGTCATCGCCAAGATCATCTCCACCGCCGACAATTGGGCTACAAAATTTGTACACCAGACTGTCGCCTTCCCGGTCGGCAGCTCCCAAGTCAATCTGAAAGGGCTCGTTCAAACAAAAGGCGATGGGTGGGTCGCTATTAAATTCAGGACTCCCGTTACAACGTTGTTGAGCCTCTGGGGTAATATCGATGAAGTAGGTAATACCGATTACAGCTGGCTCTACGAGATTATTGATTTCTCCGTTCCGACAACAACGCTGGTAAGTAATCGTGTAGGGCTCATTTGATACTTGCAGCTCAACGGTAAATTCATACACCCCAATCTGCTGGCAGATTTCTTCGGTAACCGTTAAGCATGGGTTACCCACATCTATGGCCACTTGATTTACCTGATCCCTTTCCAGGGTGATCTCTAAGGTAGGAATCACTAGTGTCGTCCCCTGGTAGACCGTAATGTGGCCTTCCACACTCCTCTCATTTCCGGGCGGTGGCCCGAAACCTGTGGGGTCTCCATCAAACCAGGCTGCTCTGCCTACACAATCCCGGTACGCATTGATCTTAACGTCGTAGACTTTGATGTTGGTAGAAGGGTCATCGTTCAAAAAACCGCGACAGACATAAGTAACTTCGCCGCCGACTATGTGTCCGGCCTGGAGTCCGCCAAAGGAGAAGATCAACAGCATTAGGCTGTATTGTAGGGTTTTGAAATTCATTCTAGGTGTGGGTGTTATGAAAACTCTGAGGGGTAACGAATTCCTCTTTAAAGATGCGGCCTGATGAAAAATTATTTCCTGGCTTCAATCTCTTGGCGGTAATAAAAGGACATAAAAGTAGAGCGCTGGTTTACCCCGAGAACGAATCTAATGAATTTGGGCCGCCCGGGTCAGGCCCGGACGGCCCAAAAGCCTCTTGATATGTGTAACGATCGCTATTTTGTCATCGTAATAAAACCACTCCACCCTTGAATTCCTGGAATTCGCCACCGACATCAATGTACTGCGCGTCCCAGAGATAACCGCCACCGGGACTGGCTCTTCCCTTAAAGCTACCATCCCAGCCAGTCTTGGGCTCGTCCGTGGAA
>CALIGP010000417.1 GCA_938021455.1 uncultured Lewinella sp.
AATGGAGCCGAAGAAAATGGCGTCGGAGCGTTTACAGAGGTCCAGCGTTTCATCCGGTAATGGGCTGCCAGTTTGGTCGATGGCCACCGCGCCTACCGGCGCGAAATCAAAACGAAAGGTATGCCCAAACTTCAGGCCTACTTGGTTCAATACTTTGATGCCCTGCTTAATCACTTCCGGGCCGATGCCGTCTCCGTCGAGGGTGGCGATGTTGAAATTTGACATGTCTTTAGCTATGTTGGGGAAGGCGCGAAGGTACACTTTTCGGCCTGTATGTATTCATCCGTGCGCAACGAAACAATTCAATAAAACGTTCTAAATTCCATGGCCTATACCTTGCCAGAGCAAATGGTGAAAATCCACTCGCTAGGAGTTGAGTTGCCTTTATCTGTTTTTTACGAAAACGTCGTTTTTGAAGAAAACGAAAACCAGCTGTAGGCTCGTCTGTCCCGTTGGCCCTGCTTCTTGCCCTTAACCCTGAACCTGCGGTTGCGCCCAGAAACCTACCGCAGTGAAAAGTCCAATCGCTTCGCTTCAAAAGCGTCAATCTTCTCTCGCTGACTCAGCAGGTAATCGATGTCGTCATAGCCGTTGATCAGGCAGGTCTTCTTGTAGGCGTCAATGTCAAAGGTAGTTACCGTTCCCGTTACTTCATTTTTGAAGGTCTGGGCTTCCAGGTCTACCGTAAAGGTTGCCGTAGGGTCTTTCTCGATGGTCTGAAAAATCTCGTCGAGCAGGGTAGGGGACACCACCAGCGGCAGGATGCCGTTGTTGAGGGCATTACCCCGGAAAATGTCCGCAAAGTAGCTCGACACCACCACCCGGAAGCCATAGTCTCCAAGCGCCCAGGCGGCATGCTCCCGACTGGAGCCGCAGCCGAAGTTGGCACCTGCAATCAGAATGTCTCCGCTGTAAGTCGGGTTGTTGAGCACGAAGTCTTCCTTCGGCTGGTTGAGCTTGTCGTAGCGCCAGTCCCGAAAGAGGTTCTCACCAAAGCCATCGCGGGTTACCGCCTTCAGGAAACGGGCGGGGATGATCTGGTCGGTGTCGACGTCCTCGATGGGCATGGGGACGGCGGCGGAGGTTAGTTTTTTGAAGGGGGTCATGGGGATTTACAATTTACAATTCAACATTTAACATTGAAAATTGGCTGCCGCGGTTACTCGTTCGGTAGCCAAAATTACAGGAGTAGTGTTCAATTGTTATTTCTTTTCGTTGTCGAGTTTTTCTTTGATCTTTTTCGTAGTCGCCGTAAAGATGGCAATCAGTTCGGAGGACTCTTCAATCAAGGGTAAGACCTTCCCTTTTTCGAAGTAAGACATCTTATCTATATATCTGAGTTCTGCACGTGATTCACGAAGTTCTTTCAGCTTGTGTTGAAAATCCTTTGTTGATTCGGCTGCTCTTGCTTCTGGATAATGAAACCCAGCGTGGGTTCCTGCTCGCAGTAGTTGCCCCGCAACGTGTTTAGCGTCAAAGAATTCTTTGGTTGGTAGACCACGGCACAGATAGGTTACACGTACACCGAAATCAATCAATCTGTCCTCAAGTTGGTTAGCGTTCATGGGAGAGGATGTTGTTTCAAACCCAAAATAGCAAAATTGTTTTAATGTTTAAAATGTTGTTTGTTATTGTTTTTTAAGTAGTGTGAAACTGCAACAGCGGTAGCCAATTTTCAATCGTACATCTTCAATCGTAAATTGTAAATTCTAGATTAATTCCCGTACATCCGTAACCCGTCCGGTTATCGCCGCAGCCGCCGCCGTTAGCGGACTGGCCAGGATCGTCCGGGCACCCTGCCCTTGCCGACCTTCGAAGGTGCGGTTGGAGGTAGACACACAGTATTTGCCAGCGGGTACTTTGTCCTCGTTCATGCCCAGGCAGGCCGAGCAGCCTGCTTCGCGGAACTCGAAGCCAGCAGCGATGAGCTTTTGATCGAGCCCTTCGGCGATGGCTTGTTTAGATACTTGTTGGGATCCGGGAACGACAATAGCCGTTACGGTGTCCGCTACTTTACGGTCACCGACGAGGTTGACGACTGCGCGCAAATCTTCAATCCGGCTGTTCGTACAGGAGCCGATGAACACGTAGTCAATGGGCATCTGATTCAGGGGCTGTCCTTTTTCGAGACCCATGTACTTCATGGCCTTGGCCAGGCCGGCGTCGCCGTGGATGTCGCTGTGAACGGGGATGTTTTCCTGCACGCCCATTCCCATGCCGGGGTTAGTACCGTAGGTGACCATAGGGCTGATGTCAGCGGCTTTGAAGTGTAGCTCGGCGTCGAAGGTGGCGTCGGCTTCTGAAGGCAGCGTTTTCCAGTGCGCAACGGCTTCATCCCAGTCTTTTCCTTTGGGGCTGAACTCCCGCCCTTCGAGGTAGTCGAAGGTGGTCTGGTCTGGCGCAATCAGACCGCCGCGGGCGCCCATCTCGATGCTCATGTTGCAGACCGTCATCCGGCCTTCCATGCTGAGACTGCGGATGGCAGAACCAGCGTACTCTACGAAGTACCCCGTGCCGCCACCGGTGCCGATCTGGCTGATGACGTAAAGAATGATGTCCTTCGCACTTACGCCGGGAGCCAGTTCGCCCTCCACGTTAATTCGCATGCTTTTGGGCTTGGTGAGTAGCAAACATTGTGTGGCCATCACCTGCTCGACCTGGCTGGTGCCGATTCCAAAAGCTACGGCTCCGAAGGCGCCATGCGTGCTCGTGTGGCTGTCGCCACACACCATTGTAATGCCCGGTCGGGTAATTCCCAGTTCCGGCCCGATGACGTGGACAATGCCCTGATAGGGATGGCCCAAACCATAGAGTTCTACGCCAAACTCGGCGCAGTTGTCCGTCAGCATTTTGACCTGCTTGGCGCTTAGTGGTTCACTGATGGGCTTGTGCTGGTTGATGGTCGGCACGTTGTGGTCCGCCGTAGCTACGATGCGGTCTTTGCGAAGCAGTGGAATACCGCGCTTGCGCAGACCGTTAAAGGCCTGCGGGCTGGTCACTTCATGGATCAGGTGGCGATCGATGTATAGTACCTGGTTACCGCCCTCGACTTGCGTAACGACGTGGGCGTCCCACACTTTATCAAATAAGGTTTTTGCCATGATGGAGCTCGAAATCTGTTGTTCGGACAAAAGTAGACAACGAAGAGAGGATGAACGGGGTAGAATTGAGGGTTTTTACGGCGCGGACGCAGGATGCAGTGAGAAACCACAAAAAGCAGGGCGAAGATGCTGTCGCCTGCTGTCCCTTTGCTCTTCAAAATTTCTCCCTTCACCTGCGCTCCGCCGCCCAAAAACACTGCCGCTCTGGAAATCATATCCAGAGGGGCAGTAAACGATTCTTAAGTCCGGAGCTATTAAGCCGCCGAAGCCGAAATCATCTCCTCCAAATCAGCATCTTCCACTTCCTTTTTCCGATCTGCTACCTGTAGGAATTCCTGATAAAGGTTGTCGAGTTGCACTTTGGTGACGTTGTGGCCAAGGTTCTTGAATCGGTAAGCCAGTGCCGCACGGCCACTCCGGGCCGTCAGTACAATCCGGGACTCATCTACCCCTACTTCCGCTGGGTCAATGATCTCGTAGGTGTCCCGCCGCTTAATGACGCCATCCTGGTGGATGCCGCTGGAATGGGCGAAGGCATTGTCGCCCACGATGGCCTTATTGGGCTGGACAACCATGCCCATGCTCTCGCTCACCAAATGGCTGGTTTCGAGCAGTAACTTGCTGTTGATGTTGGTGTAGAGTCCTAATTGTTCATGCTGGCGCATGATCATTACGACCTCCTCCAGGGAAGTGTTGCCAGCCCGTTCGCCAATACCATTAATGGTACACTCGATCTGGCGGGCACCGCCCATGGCTCCGGCGATAGAATTTGCCGTAGCGAGGCCAAGGTCGTTGTGGCAGTGTGTGCTGATGGTACACTTATGGATGCCATTGACGTTGTCCCGCAGGAAAGCAATCTTGGCCTGGTACTCATCCGGAAGGCAGTAGCCCGTCGTATCCGGAATGTTGAGCACCGTAGCACCAGCATCCACCACCGCCTGAATGACACGGGCGAGAAACTCGTTGCCCGTCCGGCCAGCATCTTCCGCGTAGAACTCAACGTCCTCTACAAAGCTTTTGGCGTGCTTTACGGCAGCGACGGCTCTTTCGATGATCTTCTCCGGAGTAGTACGCAGCTTATGCTGAATGTGGCTGTCACTGGTCCCAATTCCAGTATGGATACGGGGACGCTTGGCTGTTTTCAGCGAGTCGGCGGCTACTTCAATGTCTTTGAAGACCGCGCGACTGAGCGCGCAGACGATGGGCTCCGTAACGGTAGAACCGATTTCGCGTACCGACTGAAAGTCTCCCGGGCTCGAAATCGGGAAGCCAGCTTCAATGACGTCGACGCCAAGGAGTTCGAGCTGACGGGCGATCACCAACTTCTGCTTGGTGTCCAATTTGCAGCCAGGAACCTGCTCGCCGTCGCGCAGGGTAGTATCAAAAATCTGAATCTGGTTAGTATTCATATGCAATCGGGACCCATATTGTTGGGTCGTGTATATCTTTACGGCAGTTGAAATGGGGAGAATGGTCTTAGAATGGTTAGTTCTTCTTCCTAATTCAGCCGCCAAATTTGGTCAGGAATATAAAATTAGTGTTTTCCACCGTTCCCGCGGTAGTCAATCGGGTTTTATATCCATAACGTTACCTACAACGGTTAACGGGACTTTGTTTGGTAATGGTTTGACAAATAGCGATTTAGCTCTAAATATTATACAATGCCAAAACAAAAGACGGATGACCTTTTAAAGCTGGTAGCCTCCCTAAACAGAGCAGAAAAGCGACATTTCCGTCTTTTCGTTAAACGCAATCAGCAGGCCAATTCTGAAATTCTGTTTCTTCAGCTTTTCGATATTCTGGAAAGAACGGGAGAATATGATGAAGAGTACCTCCTAAAGCGCATTGAAAACATCAAGAAGAGCCAGCTTTCGAACCTCAAAGCGCATTTGTACAAACAATTATTGACGAGTCTCCGATTGCTAAACCGGAACAAAGACGAGGCAATCCTCTTAAGGGAAAACCTGGACTACGCCAGAATCCTATATAATAAGGGGCTTTATCGTCAATCATTGGATGTACTCGACAAAACCAAGAAACGAGCGCTGGAAATAGAAGTCCATACAGTAGCACTGGAAATTGCTCAATTTGAAAAGCTAATCGAGGGGCAATACATCACCCGGAGCCTGGAAGGGAGAGCGGAAGAACTGGGGCTTCAGTGTACTGACTTAAGTCAGAAGATTTCTGCTACGGATGCGTTTTCAAATCTCAGTCTTCGGCTTTACGGTCTTTATCTAAAGATAGGATTGGTGAGCAATGAGCAAGACTTCTTCATGGTGAAGTCTTTTTTTCGGGGTCAATTGCCCGCTACGAAATACGAAGACCTCGATTTCTGGGGTAAGATTTATTACTGCCAGTCCTACACCTGGATGCATCTCATGTGCCATGAGTATCCTCTTTGTTATCGTTTTACCCAGCGCTGGGTAGACCTCTTCAGGGGTAATCAACGGATGATCGAAGCCAATGCGCCTCTCTATCTAAAGGGAATCCACAACAATCTCGCCACACTATTCAATATGTGGCAATACGATAAGTTTGCGGAAGAGTTAGAACTTTTGGAGTTGTTCCCTCATCAATTTGACCTGACGAACAATGTCAATGTCCAGGGGCTGTATACGCTTTACCAGTTCGACCACCAGATCCGGCGGCACTACATGGAAGGGACCTTCAAGGAAGGTCTCGGACTAGTACCACAGATAACGGAGGTTATTAAGGATAATCGCTACAACTGGGATGATCATCGAATCATGATCTTTCACTATCGGATCGCTTGCCTTTACTTTGGTAGCGGAGACAATGACTCAGCCATTGATTACCTCAACGAAATCATCAATCAGCGTAGCCCGAACTACCGGTCTGATATCCAGGCCTACGCCAGAATTTTGAGCCTGATCTGCCACTTTGAGATGGGGAACGTTCAGCTCGTGGAATACCAGGTTAAGTCCGTTTATCGCTTCTTAGCCAAAGTGGAACATTTGCAGGAAACACAACAGTTGATTTTCCGATTCCTACGCAGAATCCCCCGTATTCGGGAGGAACAGCTTAACGACGAGTTTGTCAAGCTGAAAGAGAAGCTGGACAAAGTGACGACTAAGCCCTTTGAAACCCGGCCCTTCACCCTTCTGGATATCCCCAGTTGGTTAGAATCCAAAATTGAGGGGGTAACGGTTCAAGAAGTTATTCGACAGAAGTTTCTGGCGGGCCAGGAAGGGAAGAAATAGGGTAGATTGTAGACGGTATAGTGGTAGACGGTAATGTTGTGGAATTTACCGTCTACCACTCTACCGTCTACCGCACTACTTTACCGCTTTACCACCCGCACAGTACGTAGATAATCGTGCTTGCTCGCAACAACCAGCTGGTAAACGCCTGCGGGTAATCCTTGTAAGTTTACCCTCGCCTGGTTGTCCGCAAGGTTGCCATCACGGATGATTTGACCCAATGGACTAAATAAGCGATAGGTCAACTCTTCTGGGGCATCCTCTCCGGTTCGGATGTCAACCAGTCCCGTTGTCGGGTTAGGGAATACGAAGACTTCGGCTCCCCCTCGGTTGAAGGTTACCGTACGGATAAGGGAGTAAGATTGGCTTCCATCTACGTCTTCCTGCCGGAGACGATAGTAATAGGTGTTGCCTTCACTTACGGAAACGTCGGTATAGCTATAAGAGGCTTCATTATTTTCACTAATCCGCTCAAGGTGCCCGATCTGCTGCCACTCGGACTGCCCGTTGCCGCTCCGTTCAATGGCGAAGCCCGCATGTGATTCATCCTGAATGATGGCCCAGTTTAATTGAGCTACTTTTCCCACGGCCTCTGCCGTAAAGGAGAGCCACTGAACGGGTAGGGCGCTGAGGAAGGTGAAGTCATAGTCACAACTAATGGCCCCATTATTGGCCTCGACAAGAACGCTGAATTCATCTCCGTCATTAAGCGGTCCTGCCAGGGTGATATTTATTCCGGGTGGCATCAAATTGGGCACACTACCCGTACCTCCGCTTGGGAAAGTGACAACTGCGGTATAGGAGGTAGCGCCAGCGACGGCGTCAAATCTAACGGGGATTATGCCGCTCCCGTCTGGGTTAATGATTAACTCTCCTTCGTGTTCCGGGCTGGTAAGACTTACACCGTCTTCCTGGATAAGGAGACTCAGGTCGATCGTTTCTGTTGACGCACCGTCATCGGCTTCAATAGTGATGGTGTAGTCTCCGGGGGCTAGGTTTTCTTCCCCGTCAAAGGTGATGAGGGTGGACTGTCCGTCGCTCAAAGTAGTAGAGGTGAGGTTCACCGTAAGCCCTGGAATAACGGTGGTTACTGTGAGGTCCGCTGGACCAGTCAAGTCCCCGTCCGTAAAGGTTACCACGTAGTTGTCATCCGTTTGCCGTGTTTCACAGACGCTGGCTTCGGTGTCGGAACTGCTCAGGGAGGTGCCGCTTGCTACGGTCTCGCCCAGAATTACACTTATCGGGCAAGACTCCAAGCCCGTATTCGTTCGTACAAAAAAGGTGACCATAAGTCCATCGGGTTGCATCCCGAACAGAAGGGTGGTATTAGTCGTGTTTCCTAAGGCAATTGAACTGCCGCCGGGTAAAATTACGGTGTAGCTGCTAGCTCCAGGAACAGGGTCAAAAACAAGAGGCACATTGCTATTACCACTGCCATCGTCAGGGATAACCTGGCCATCGGTGGGTTGGTTTATCCCAAAATCTCCTGCTACCTCGATGGTCATCGGTATGGTCTTTGGGGTGCCACCGTCTTCTCCTGAAATTTCAAAGTTGTAAGTGTTTTCTGCCAGACTACTAACACCGCTTAATGAAATGTCAACCAACTGACTAACGCCGCCGCCCGCCGTGAAAGTGACGGTTGCAGGAGTGATTGTCGCCATTACGCCAGCCGGTAATCCCGTTGCTGTCAGGTTGACCGTACCCACGTAACCCTGTAGAGCTTCTACCTCAATCTGGTAACCCGTTAGGGGGTCTCCGCCCGAGCAGGAACTCCCGTCCGTACTGATACCGGTTAAGCTAAAATCAGTGTCTTCAATATTGAAGTCTGCATCACTCACATCGTAGAAAATATTCCCGTCACAGCGAATCATAATCCGTGCATCCGTTTCGGTAGCTACTGGGGCAGTGACGGTAGCTGTACCGTTATTAGGAAAAGTGCCCAGTGAAGTGGTAAAACTGGCGCCGCCGTCAAGAGAGAGTAGAATTTCTACAGTAGAACAGTTAATACCTGCTGCATCGTCCGTTCCCGCTACGTCCCAGGTAACCGTTTCCGTGCCGCCGGACACCCAGGCTTCTCCACCATCAGGTGCCGTTACTTTGTATTGTTCACCCGTGTTTACGACGGTAATGTCTACCTGGTCCTGAACGGTACATCCATAACCTGCTACTCCATTATCCCGAACGGTCACAATGAAAGTCAAGTCTCGAGCAACCTGCGGTAATACTTCCCAGGGGGAGCCTCCTCCGGCAACTACGGCAGGTAAGTTAGGGAAATACCTTTCTGTAGTACTTGTAGGGGGAAGCGACCTAAACAGAGGGCTGCCAGTTTCAAAACCAGTCGGCATACCAGCCACTACGTTGCCGAGGTCAAATTGTTCCCAGCAGTAAGTCAGGGCGTCTCCGTCTCCGTCCATTCCCACAGCATCCAATACGAAGGGAGTATTGGTTGGAATACTGAAAGTGTTTCCGTCAGCCATAACCGTTGGTTCGGTATTGGCCGTCGAGGTAACGTCTGCACAGCCAGAGCCACCACCGAGCTCCATATAAGCTGAAATTTGCTGAATGGAGGCGGCATGGTAGTACGGATCGCTGTTCAGTTGAATATTCGCAGTTGGGCCACAGATACCTGCATAGGCTTGTATGGTAGTTCCTCCACCTGGTTCGTAGGCGGTATTAGCACTACGTTCGGCACAATTCCCTTCTGTAGAATTAAAGGTGTGCGTACCTCCAAACTGGTGGCCGATCTCGTGCGCAACAAAGTCGATGTAAAAAGGGTCTCCAACGGGGTTGGGTAAGCCCGTTACTCCGCGGGCCTTCACGCTGTTATTACAGGGACTGCCAAGGGAGGCTACGCCACCGCCGCCAGTACTGAATACGTGGCCAATACCATAATTGCCTGCGCCAATAGTATTATCTGTGGTCGTCTGATTCTGGTTTAGCATGGCCAAGCCACTGAAGTCACTGTAGGGGTCCGCCAGTGTATCACCTCCGAACACCAGCTGTACACCGTCATTCATCGTTGGTAGGTTAATGATGTTCAGCTGAATCGCCAAGTCCAGTTTGAAAACCTGATTTACCCGGTTAATGGCCACCATCATTTCC